>JALETS010000214.1 GCA_022781395.1 Lachnospiraceae bacterium
CTCAGGCCGGATCATAAGATACATTTTCATGCAGGAGTATATATGATCTATCCGGAGATGCGGGAGCATAGCAGGAGATGTTGTGTCAGAACCGATGTGGATATAGATCAGATGTATAATTATGCCAATGCGGCGAGAACATCTACCAAATGCAGGGAGGAGCAGCGAATCAGTTTCTTCAATCAGGACATTCTTTCGGCCCAGTTATGGGAGCGTACAGTGGAAGATACGATGGAAACGGCACTCCATAATGAGGAGTTCCAGGTTTATCTGCAGCCTAAGTACAGTCCTATAGATGCGAAGATGGTGGGTGCGGAGGCGCTGGTGCGCTGGATCAGTCCGGAGAAAGGGCTGATACCGCCCGGACGGTTTATTCCTATTTTTGAACAGAATGGATTTATTACACAACTGGACGATTACATGATTTCCCATGTAGCCAAGCTACAGGCTGAATGGACCATCCAGGGAAAGAAGCAGGTGCCGATCTCTGTAAATGTTTCGAGAGCACATTTTTCACTTGAAGGGCTGGCTGAGCATATCTGCCGTCTGGTAGATGCCTATGGCCCGCGACATGACTTAATCGAACTGGAAGTGACAGAGAGCGCTTTCTTTGATGATAAGGATATTCTGGTAGAGACGGTAAAACAGTTGAAGGCATATGGCTTCCATGTATCCATGGATGATTTCGGTGCCGGATATTCATCACTTAACTCTTTAAAGGATATTCCGCTGGATGTGCTGAAGCTGGATGGAGAATTCTTCCGGGGTGAAGATGATGACGGCAGAGGTGAGATTGTGGTGCGGGAAGCAATACAGCTTGCCAGAAGCCTGGATATGCGAGTTGTGGCTGAAGGTGTTGAGAAGAAGGAACAGGTAGACTTCCTGGCAAGTCAGGGATGCGATATGATACAGGGATATTATTTTGCAAAACCCATGCCGGTGGCAGAGTTTGTTGAGAAAATGGAGAGGGATGCCTAATGTATACATTGATTATGATAATTCAGTTACTCGGTATATTGTTAATTCTTGCGGAACTCGTTTATATTCAATATCAGCCGCCGTCAAGGCAGCAGAACCGACTGTTGCTTATGATAGTTGCGTTACTGATTAATTTCGTTGCTTATTATCTGGAATTAGGTGCGCATACAAAGGAACTGGCAGTGCAGGCAGTTAAGATGAGTTATGTTGGCAAGGCATTTATTCCTTTCTGCATGTTGTTGTTTGTCATGGAGTATTGTAAGGTCAGATTGCCTAATCTGGTCAAGACAATGCTTTCAATAATGCATTTTACAGTAATGTTTTTAGTGCTGACCTGTGAATATAATACATTATATTATACAGATATCCGTTTTGTAGATAGTGGCCTTTTCCCACATCTGGTAAAGGGACACGGAGTTGTATACAATTTTTATAATTGTATTGTAGGAGGGTATCTGCTTCTGATGATTGTTGTATGTACTTATCGTTATCTGCATGCGAAGAATGATATGGAACGCCGTAGAATATTGGGATTGCTTATCATACCGGCGGTTATGCTGGTTGGATTTATTGCAGTGGTAACCGGTAGAACCTATGGGTATGATACTACTATGGTGTCCTATCTGATTAGTTCTGTGATTTTGGCGATATCACTGCATTACGGCAAGATACTGGATACCATGTCTATCGCAAGAGATATGGCTATGGATGAACAGTCAGATGGACTGATCGTACTGGATTCAGAAGATAATATTATTTACTATAATAAAAAGATCAGGGATCTCTTTCATCCGAATGAGGGGATTTCTGCCCAGGATGTGATCGAAGAACTGGATAGGTGTATCCTTGAGAAGAAAAATGTTGAGCGGGGGCACAGGATACATGAGGTCTGCAGTCGTCTGCTGACAAATAACAATGTTTATTGCGGTAAGATGTACGTGCTCAACGATATCACGGAGAGCCATTATTATGCCAAGAATGCGCAGGAACAGGCAGATATCATGAAAGCGCTGAAGGAGCAGGCAGAAGCAGCTAATCAGGCTAAATCGGCATTTGTTTCCAATATGTCCCACGAGATCAGGACACCGATGAATGCCATCGTCGGCATGACAGAGATTCTTCTGCGTGAGGATCTGCCGGCACAGGATAGAGGCTATCTGATGAATATTAAGAATTCCGGTAATGCGCTGCTCAACATTATCAATGATATTCTGGATTTCTCTAAGATTGAATCCGGTAAAATGGAACTAGTCGATGAAGATTATGAACCTATGTCCATGTTAAGTGATCTGAGTATGATTTTCCTTACCCGTATCGGGGAGAAGAATGTGGAGCTGTTATTTGACATTGATGAGAAACTGCCGCAGAAATTATATGGTGATTCTCTACGGCTAAGACAGGTCATTATTAATATTGTGAATAATGCGATCAAATTTACCGATACAGGACATGTCAGACTGCAGGTTCGTGTGGGTGCAGTCGTACAGGATGATATGGAACTGCTTTTCTCCGTACAGGATACAGGGCAGGGTATTAAGAAGGAGGATCTGAACAAACTCTTTGATTCTTTTAAGCAGGTAGACAGTAAGAAGAACCATGGTAAAGAGGGAACCGGACTGGGCCTGTCTATTTCCAAACAGCTAGTGGAATTGATGGGAGGTTCTATCGGCGTACGCAGCGTTTATGGAGAAGGTAGCGAATTCTATTTTAATATTCACCAGAAAATACGAAGTGAGCAGCCGGCCTCGGAGATTCATGACAGAGAAAAGGCAAAAACATTTTGTATCAGTGGTTTCTTTGATAAAGAGTGCATGAGGGACATGCTGAAAGAACTGGCGGGTCAATTTGAGATAACATACATCCCATGTGAGCAATGGATGGAGGAAAAGGTTCAGCTTGATTATTTCTTTACAGATATTGCCGGATTTGAACTGCTTCGGAAGGAGACAGGATGGCCTGAACCGCGTATGGGAGAAGTTCATGTACTGCGAAATCCTTTGCTGGAGGAATGTGTCATATCGGATGTCTCATTGATGAATAAACCTTTGTACAGTCTGAATTTCTGTCAGGTTATCAACCATGAACAGCCCGGGATAGGAATGTCGACAGAAGATTATCAGAACTTTACTGCTCCTGAGGCATCTATTCTGATCGTAGACGATAACGGAATGAATCTGAAGGTGGCCTGTGGCCTGTTAGAACCTTTGAAAATGCAGATTGATACGGCTGACAGTGGCAAGAAAGCCCTGAAGATGGTAAAGAATAAGAAGTATCATCTGATCTTTATGGATCATATGATGCCTGTGATGGATGGTATTGAAACCACAGAGAAAATCCGTGGGATGGAGGGTGAATATTATCAGAATGTACCGATTATTGCTTTATCTGCCAATGCACTGATGGATGCCAGAGAGAAATTCAGTAAGGCAGGGATGGATGATTTCGTGGCGAAGCCAATTGAGATGAAAGAAATCTGCAACTGCATCAAGAGATGGCTTCCAAGGGATCTGGTTGTGAAGGATATTGGTAAGGATAAGAAAGCGCCCGGGGAGCAGACAGAAGAGTCAGGGGCAGTGACACAGATGGTCGGAATGGATGCGGAAGCATCACAGCTGCCTGTTTTGGAAGGAATTAATCCGCAGGCCGGTATCAAAGCCTGTGGCAGTGAGAAAATGTGGTTCAGTCTGTTGGGAGATTTCTACAAGCAGATTGCTGTTAAAATGCAGAAGCTGGAGAAATGCCTGGCAGATGATATGATTCGTGATTATACGATAGAAGTCCATGCCCTGAAGAATACAGCACGTATGATCGGAGCAGGGCATTTATCTGATTGGTTTTATCGCATGGAGCAGTGCGGTAATGCAGGGGATATTGATACCATCAGGAAGGAAACACCGGAACTTCTGAAAGAATATCATAGCTTTAAGGAGATTTTGAGGCCGTACGGAGAAGCGCAGGATCAGGAGAAACGGGAAGCCTCTAAGGATGAATTGATTGCGTTGCTTGTGAAAATGCGGGATGCTATGGACGGATTCGACTTAGATAGTGCGGATGAAGCCATGCAGGAATTGGAGAAATGCCGTATCCCGGCAGGCTGTGAATCAATGATGGACAGCCTGCGGGTGGGAATATCTGATGTCATGATGGAAGAAGTCATGCAGACGGCAGATGAAATGATAGAAGCATTGAAAAACTGATAGCTTTATAGTTTCTTTCCTGTCAGAAGTTCATAGCCCTGTAAGTATTTATCAATCGTTTTCTGAACGATATCTTCCGGGAGTGTCCAGTCATGTCCTTCGTTATTCTTGAGCCAGTCTCTGGCAAACTGTTTATCGAAGGAGGGCTGGGCATGTCCGGGTTCATAACCTTCTGCCGGCCAGAAACGGGAGCTGTCCGGTGTGAGCATCTCATCACCCAGAACGATATTGCCGTTCTCGTCTAAACCAAATTCAAACTTGGTATCTGCAATGATGATGCCGCGTGTCAATGCATATTCAGCACATTTCTTATAGAGAGCAATGGTATAATCACGAAGCTTGGAGGCGTATTCCTCGCCTTTGCCGGGGAAGCGCTTCTCTAAATATTCGATACTCTGTTCATAGGAGATATTCTCATCATGGTCACCTATTTCAGCCTTAGTGGATGGTGTATAGATGGGTTCGGGCAGTTTGTCGGATTCCTGTAAGCCTTCAGGCAGTTTGATGCCGCATACAGTTCCGTTTTTCTGATAGCTTGCCCAGCCACTGCCGGTTATGTAGCCACGGACGATACACTCGATGGGAAGCATTTCTAACTTACGGCACAGCATGCTGTTGCCGTCGAATTTTTCCTTCCGGAAGAATTCAGGCATGTCCTTCACATCAACAGAGATCATATGATTGGGAAGGATATCCTGTGTCATGTCAAACCAGAATTTGGACATCTGTGTCAGGACGGTTCCCTTTTTGGTTACCTGATTTTTCAGGATGACATCGAAGCAGCTGATGCGGTCCGTAGCGACCATGATCAGGCTGTCACCGTTGTCGTAGATCTCACGTACTTTACCTTCTTTGATTGGTTTCAGCTCAGTCATATTTACCTCTCGTTCTAAAGTCTTATCCAGACTTTGTGATGTTTTTCTATTTTATAGTATACACGGCGGATTGGGTTTGACAAGTATTAAAATTGATAATAACCGGTTGTGAAAGGCCGGTAGGACTGATGAGGAAAAAGGAGAAAAAAGCGCGTGACTTTCGATTGATTTTAGAATAAAATGAAAACATAACGATTCATAAAAAAGGAGGCACTACTATGGATTTAAAAGGAACGAAAACAGAGGCAAATTTAATGGCAGCATTTGCAGGAGAATCACAGGCACGTAATAAGTATACATATTATGCGTCCAAAGCCAAAAAGGACGGTTATGTACAGATTGCCAATATTTTTGAAGAGACAGCGGCAAATGAAAAAGAACATGCTAAGATCTGGTTCAAGCTGTTACATGGAGGCGCAGTTCCGTCTACCATAGAGAACTTAAAGGATGCAGCCGAGGGCGAGAATTATGAGTGGACAGATATGTATGCGCAGTTTGCCAAGGATGCCAGAGAAGAAGGTTTTGACGATATCGCAGCATTGTTTGAGGGTGTGGCAGCGATTGAGAAGGAGCATGAGGAGAGATACCGCAAGCTGTTGAAGAATATTGAGGACGCCGTAGTATTCTCCAAAGATGGTGACTGCATCTGGCAGTGCCTGAACTGTGGACACATTGTTATCGGTAAGAAAGCACCGGAGGTATGTCCGGTCTGCCAGCATCCACAGTCCTATTTCCAGGTAAAAGCCGAGAATTATTAAGCGCCTTGTCAAAAAAATATCAATGTGGTATGATGTCAACGTATTGTATCTCGTATGAGAATAATAACAGGAGGATTTGTACCATGAAAAATGAAAAAACCTATGAACTTGTGCTGACAGCACTGTTCACCGCCATAATCGTGATTATGGCATTCACACCGCTGGGATACATCCCGCTTGTAGTCATCAATGCGACGATCATTCATATCCCGGTTATCCTTGGAGCGCTATTTCTTGGACCGAAGAAAGGTGCATTTTTAGGATTTGTATTTGGACTTACCAGTTTTATCAACAACACCTTTAAAGCAGCGACTGCATCGGCGTTTGTATTTTCGCCTGTACTGGCCTATAATATAGACGGTGTGGCAGGTGTCTTCAAGAGCCTGTACATCTGCTTCGTGCCGAGAATTCTGGTTGGTGTTGTTCCGTACTTTATCTATATGCTGATTCGCAGAGTCGTAAAGGGCGAACAGAAAACAGGTAAAATAGTGGTTGATATGCTGGCATCTCTTATTTTATTTATTTCCGTTCGGGCGTTTTTGATCCGCTTATTTCCTGAAGCACTGAGTGCTGTTGTTTGTACGTTAATTGGCCTTGTTGCCGGTTTGGTATTGATGGCTGTGCTTACATTTACAAGCAGTAATAAAGGTTCTGCGAATATTGCACTTGCGTATGCGGGACTGGCAGGTGCTTTTACGAATACACTGCTTGTTATGAGCGGTATCTATATTCTGTATAAGGATGCATATGCACAGGCAGTGGGTGTAGCAGGAGAGGCTGTGATAGATGTTATCATGGGAGTTGTTACATTTAACGGTGTAGTGGAAGCGGTTGTTGCAGCCATTATCGCAGCCGGTGTTGGTATTGCTTTGACCAGAGTAAAACCGATATATGGAATTGATAAGCAAAAATAAAGCAATAGTAAGATGATAGAATAAAATATAAGTTGATAAGAGAGCAATACAGAAACGATTCAGAGTCTGCATTACAGCAGATTCTGAATCGATATTATTTAGTGATAGAAGGAGGCAGCCTCATGATTTTGGCAATCGACGTAGGCAACACCAATATTGTGATCGGATGTATCGAAGGAGAGAAGGTACGTTTCGTAGAGCGTGTCTCTACCAATCTGTCCAAGACAGAGTTAGAGTATGTGGTAGAATTTAAGACGCTGTTTGATATATATGGAATCGGTATCGAAGATATCAGCGGAAGTATTATTTCTTCTGTGGTACCGCCGCTTAATAATATCCTGCGTTCTGCTATGGAGAAGCTGCTTCACAGTAAACCGCTTCTGGTAGGACCGGGATTAAAAACAGGGTTAAATATTCTGATGGATAATCCGGGGCAGGTCGGTGCTGACCTGATTGTAAATGCGGTTGCGGGGCTTCAATATTACGGTGCTCCGCTTATTATGATTGATATGGGAACAGCTACTACGATCAGTGTGGTGGATGAGAAGAAAAATTATGTGGGTGGTATGATCATGCCGGGTGTGAAGGTTTCCCTGGAATCTCTGGTTAACCGTACCTCTCAGCTTCCCAGGATCAGCCTGGAAGCACCCAGAAAGATTATCGGTAAAAACACCATTGAGTGTATGAAGAGCGGTATTGTCATTGGACAGGCTGCCCAGATGGACGGCATGATTGAAAGGATTTGGGAAGAAATGGGTTCAAAGGTGCCTGTAGTTGCTACCGGAGGACTGGCAAGTTGTATCATACCGCATTGTAAGCATGAGATTATATGTGATAACGAGCTGACCCTTAAGGGGCTTGGCATAATATATAAGAAGAATACAGAGCAGATATAGGCAGAGAACGTAGTTCATATCAGGTAACTGCGAAATGCTGTGTTTTGTATCATACTGATCCCAAATATGAGTGAAAGGACAATAGAAAGGTGGTTCATATGTTAAAGGGAAAACATATTGTTCTGGGTGTTACAGGAAGCATTGCAGCATATAAGATAGCTTCTTTGGCAAGTATGTTGAAGAAGAAACAGGCAGATGTGACTGTCATTATGACACAGAATGCCACCAATTTTATCAATCCCATTACATTTGAGACACTGACGGGCAATAAATGTCTGGTAGATACCTTTGACCGCAACTTTCGGTATAGTGTGGAGCATGTGGCTCTGGCAAAGCAGGCAGATGTATTTCTTGTGGCGCCGGCTTCTGCCAATGTAATTGCCAAGGCAGCGCATGGGCTGGCAGATGATATGCTGACAACCACGCTTTTGGCATGTACCTGCCCGAAGATCGTAGCTCCGGCCATGAATACCCGTATGTTTCAGAATGAAATCGTGCAGGATAATCTGAAGCGATTAGAGCATTACGGTATGGAAGTGATCCATCCGGCAAGCGGATATCTGGCTTGCGGAGACACCGGGGAGGGTAAGATGCCGGAGCCGGAAGTATTGTATGAATATATTGTGAAAGCACTTACACCAAAGGATATGGCTGGCAGGCATGTACTGGTTACTGCGGGACCCACACAGGAGAAGATGGACCCGGTGCGTTATATCAGCAACCATTCTACCGGCAAGATGGGATATGCCATAGCAGAGCAGGCCATGAGAAGGGGCGCTGATGTGACATTGGTGTCAGGAAGGGTGAGCATCCAGCCGCCCATCGGTGTTCATGTGGTGCCCATTGTATCGGCGGCAGATATGGCGCAGGCAGTCAAAGAAAGGGCCGATGAGCAGGATATCATTATCAAAGCGGCAGCAGTGGCAGATTATCGTCCGGCGGATGTGTCAGATGAAAAAGTGAAGAAGAAGGATGATAGTTTATCCCTTGCTTTGGAGCGCACGGAAGACATTCTGGCATATCTGGGAGCGCACAGAAGGGAGGGACAGTTTCTGTGCGGATTTTCCATGGAAACAGAGCATATGATCGAGAATTCCCGTGCAAAACTGGAGAAGAAGAATATTGATATGATCGTGGCCAATAACCTGAAACAGAAGGGCGCCGGTTTCGGGACGGACACCAATGTGGTAACACTTCTGACCAGAGAAGAGACAGTGGAGCTCCCGATGATGAGTAAGGAAGAAGTGGCCGACGCGTTACTGGATTATATTATGGAACATTGGAAAGACTGAATCATAGTAAAGAACAGGAATAAATCATTGGCATTGTAAAGTCTTTCGGAATGGAGAAATATATGAGAATTGGAATGGGTTATGACGTACATCGCCTGACAGAAGACAGAAAGCTGATCATTGGCGGTGTGGAAATACCATATGAAAAAGGATTGCTTGGACATTCGGATGCAGATGTGCTTTTGCATGCCATTATGGATGCTCTTCTTGGGGCAGCAGCCCTGGGAGATATCGGAAAACATTTCCCGGATACGGACCCGGCTTATAAGGGAATCTCATCTATAAAGCTTTTAGAGCATGTGGGAAAGCTTTTGGAGGAGCATCTTTTCCTGATTGAAAATATTGATGCCACAATCATTGCCCAGGCGCCGAAGATGCGTCCATACATTGATACGATGCGTGAAAACATTGCCCAGGCGTTGGGTATAGAGATTACACAGGTTAATGTGAAAGCGACTACCGAAGAAGGGCTTGGCTTTACCGGAACAGGAGAGGGAATTTCCTCTCAGGCTATCTGTATGCTGACCTCTCCGGCAGAGCTGTATGACAGGGATGTATCGGCAGACGGAGGCTGTGCGGGATGTGGCGGATGCCCGAAGCAAAATGGATAGACCCACGCTTGACAAAATCAGATATTTTGCATATGCTGATAATATATAGAGCGATGAACGGAAAGAGTATATGTTCGGAGACTGACAGAGAGGAATCGTCACTGGCTGGAAGCGGTTCTCAGAGGAAGAAGATAGAAGTGCATCCGGGAGCTTGAGGATGGGAAAAGAGATTTGATAACGATGAAATCTCCGAGTATCTGAATCCGGCCTGCAGCCGTTATCTTGCATTGAGAGAAGGGGAAGACCCCTTAAGTAGAGTGGAACCGCGGATAATTTCGTCTCTAAGGATGAGACAGGATTATCCGCTTTTTATTTGAGAGGAAGATGCTCGGGCAGTGATGAGAAGAAAGCCTTGCTGCCGAGCGAAATTTTTAGAAAAGAGGATATATATGGGATTTATCAGCCGTATACGGGAAGAGATAAAGGTCATCAGAGAGCGTGATCCGGCGATTCATTCTGATATGGAGGTATTCTTATACCCCAGCTTTAAAGTTATGATCTACTATCGGATTGCACATAAGCTATATTTGAAACATCACTATTTTCTGGCGAGATGGGTCTCTCAGAAGGGTGTACGCAGGACCGGGATCGAGATCCATCCGGGTGCGCAGATCGGCAAAAGATTTTTTATAGACCACGGCAACGGTGTAATTATCGGGGAGACTACGGTTATCGGGGATAACGTTACACTGTATCAGGGAGTGACACTTGGCGGTACCGGTAAAGAGCAGGGTAAGCGTCATCCGACTATCGGCAATAATGTCATGATCAGTACCGGTGCGAAAGTGCTTGGATCTTTTAAAATCGGTGACAACAGTAAGATCGGAGCGGGCAGCGTAGTGTTGGAAGAAGTACCGCCGGGATCAACAGTAGTAGGTGTGCCGGGCAGAGTAGTGAAACGAAATGATCAGGCACTGCCTCAGGATAAGCTGGATCAGATTCACTTGCCGGACCCTGTACGGGAGGATATTGTTTGTTTGCAGCATGCCAATGCAGAGTTAACCAACCGACTTCTTGATTTAGAGCGGGAAATGAAGGAGCTTAGAGCGAATGCAACTCCTTCAGACGGATTATAAGATAAAGAAAGGACAGAAGGAGAGAAGAGTATGAAAATTTTTAACACACTATCCAGAACCAAGGAAGAATTTAAGCCGATTGAGCCGGGAAAGGTAAGCATGTATGTCTGCGGGCCTACGGTATATAATCTTATTCATATCGGAAATGCCAGACCTATGATCGTGTTTGACACTGCCAGACGTTATATGGAGCATAAGGGCTATGATGTGAACTATGTTTCCAATTTTACGGATGTGGATGATAAGATTATTAAGAAAGCTAACGAGGAAGGGGTAGATCCTTCCGTTATTTCAGAACGCTATATTGAGGAATGCAAGAAGGATATGAAAGCGCTTAATGTGAAGCCTGCAACCACGCATCCTAAGGCAACCAATGAGATTGACGGCATGATTGAGATGATACAGACACTGATCGATAAAGGATATGCTTATGTGGCTGAGGACGGTACCGTATATTATAAGACCAGAAGCTTTAAGGAGTACGGTAAGCTGTCTCATAAGAATCTGGATGACTTGAGAAGCGGTAACCGTTCCCTGTTAGTATCCGGTGAGGATCAGAAACAGGACCCGCTTGATTTTGTACTCTGGAAACCGAAGAAAGAAGGAGAGCCTTATTGGGAGTCTCCCTGGTGCCAGGGACGTCCGGGCTGGCATATTGAGTGCTCTGTTATGAGCAAAAAGTATCTGGGAGAGGAAATCGATATCCATGCAGGCGGCGAGGATCTGATCTTCCCCCATCATGAGAATGAGATTGCCCAGTCGGAGGCAGCCAACGGCAAGGAGTTTGCCAAGTATTGGATGCATAACGGATTCCTTAACATTGACAATAAGAAGATGTCCAAATCAGCAGGCAATTTCTTTACCGTAAGGGATATCAGTGAGAAATATGACCTGCAGGTGCTCCGTTTCTTTATGCTTTCCGCGCATTACAGAAGTCCGCTTAACTTCAGCGCCGATCTGATGGAGGCAGCCAAGAACGGATTGGATCGTATTGTGACCAGTGTGAGCAACTTAAACTTCCTGTTGGAGAATGCCGGGAGCGAAACGATGACAGCAGATGAAGAGAAGCTGGTAGAGGAAGCGAAGGAATACATTACCAAATTTGATGAGGCAATGGATGATGATTTTAATACAGCCGATGCCATTTCTGCTATCTTTGAGCTGGTGAAGTTTGCCAACACCAATGTGAAGGAAGGCGCAAGCAAAGCATTTATTCAGGCCATCAAAGAGGAAATTGTTCTGTTATCCGATATCTGCGGACTGATTGTAGACAAAAAAGAGGAAATCCTTGATACGGATATTGAAGCACTGATTCAGGAAAGACAGGAAGCCAGAAAGGCTAAGAATTTTGCAAGGGCAGATGAGATCAGGGATACGTTGCTTGCACAGGGCATTATTCTGGAAGATACACGAGAGGGTGTTAAATGGAAGAGAGCTTAACCATTTTAGAGGCAATCAAAAGAGACTTTGATTGCAAGGATGTGGATATCAGAACCTATTCCCCGCTGACGCTTGCTTATATCGGCGATGCCATCTACGATCTGGTAATCCGTACCATTGTCGTGGAGCGGGGAAACCGTTCTGCCAATAATCTTCATAAGAAAACGGTTACTTATGTAAATGCCAGAGTCCAGGCAAAGATGATGGACGTGCTGGAGGAGGAACTGACGGAGGAAGAGCAGGCTGTCTACCATAGGGGCCGCAACGCCAAGTCTTACACTTCGGCCAAGAATGCTTCTATCATTGAGTACCGTAAGGCAACCGGATTGGAGGCGTTGTGCGGTTATCTCTACCTTCAGGGAGAGCAGGAGAGGATGCTTATTTTAATCCGGACGGCCCTTGCCAGGCTGGGAATGGATATTTAAGCCACATCAATAGAAAGGAATCCTATATGGAACATACAGAATTTACCATTGAAGGCCGTAATGCCGTAATTGAAGCTTTCCGGGCAGGGCGGACGATTGATAAAATCTTTATATTGGACGGTTGTCAGGACGGACCGGTTCTGACCATCAAGAGGGAGGCTGTCAAGCATGGAAGCCTCATTAAATATGTAACGAAGGAACGTCTGGATCAGATGTCGGAGACGGGGAAGCATCAGGGAGTGATCGCTTATGCGGCTGCTTATGAATATGCTGAGGTAGAAGATATTCTACAGAAAGCCAGGGATAAGGGGGAGCCGCCCTTTCTTTTTCTGTTGGATAATATTGAGGACCCGCATAATCTGGGAGCCATTATCAGGACTGCCAATCTGGCAGGGGCTCATGGCGTGATCATTCCGAAGAATCGTGCCGTCGGGCTCACTGCAACCGTAGCAAAGGCTTCTGCGGGAGCCTTAAATTATACACCGGTAGCAAAGGTAACCAACTTAGGACAGACCATAGAGGAATTGAAAAAGGAAGGTTTGTGGTTCGTCTGTGCCGATATGGATGGTACCCGGATGTATCAGTTGGATTTAAGAGGACCGATTGGTCTGGTGATCGGAAATGAAGGAAGCGGTGTCGGACGTCTGGTTAAGGAGAAATGTGATTTTATAGCCTCCATTCCGATGCAGGGAGATATTGATTCTCTAAATGCTTCCGTGGCAGCCGGGGTGCTTGCCTATGAGATTGTAAGACAGAGGCTGCAATGAAGAAGAATATGCGTAAGGTAAATGAAATATTATTGATCAGTATTTTCATATTGACGGCTTTGCTGGCAGCGGTGGTCGGGCTGAAAGCATATGATATCTATGATACGAACCGGGAGCTTCAGAAGGAACAGGAAGAGAAAGCGTTTGAGGAAGTTCTTGCAAGAAACGCGGAGGCCCAGAATCGTGTGCAGGAAATGGAGTCAGAGATTCGGGAAATGACGAAGGATCGCCAGAAGCTGGAACAGTTTATTGCTGATATACAGAAAACGGAGCCGGCTATTACAGATGGATTGACTGACATGGTCAGCGAAAATGCAGGAGAGGACACGGTATCGGATAATGATGGGGTATCGGATAACACGGTCTCAGGCAATGGAAGTGTGTCAGATAACACGGTCTCAGGTAATGGAAGCGTGTCGGATAACACGGTCTCGGGTAATGGAAGTGTGTCGGATAATACCGTTTCGGGTAATGGCAGCGTATCAGATAATACAATATCGGGAAATGGGCTCTTTGTGCAGCCGGAGATGACGTTGGAGGAGCGCAGACAGTTACATACTTCCACGGAGGAAACAATACTGATCAATGAGAAGGACCGGGAGCGGATTGCTGAAAGCAGGATTGATTTTTCGGACAAGAAGATTGCCTGTCTGGGGGACAGCATCACGGAAGCTTCCAATCTGGATTCAGAGGAAGACTGGAAACAATATTCCTATCCGGCGCAGCTGAAGGAGCTGCTGGGTGCGGAAGAAGTATATAATCTGGGGATTGGCGGCTCATCCATCGGGCGGTACTGGGCGGATGCTTTTGTAGACCGTTATCAGGAGATTCCGGAGGATGTGGATATCATTATCGTCATGGGTGGAACCAATGACGGATTCTGCGTTTCGGATCAGGAGTTCGGCAATCTGGAAGAGCGGGCTTACCGCACCTTCTGCGGAGATCTGGATGAACTGATGCGGGGAATGAAAGAGAATTATCCGGATGCGGATATCTTCTTTGCTACGCCGCTTCCGAATATTTTGCAGGATTATCTGATGAGTGAGCGCGATTATTTATTGCCACAAAAGGATTTTGTTGATGTAATATTAAGGATGGCACAGGAATATGATTTTGGACTGATAGATTTGTATAATTCCAATCTTCTGGATTCCCATGATGTAAATATCGTGGCAGAGTATATGCCGGACGGTGTTCATGGCAATCATGACGGATATCGTATTCTGGCAGAGCATTTTGCGGCAGAACTGGTACGGTATTATGAAGAGGAACCTTACAGAGAGGATGGGGCGATTTCGGCTAATTCTCTTTGGAAAGAAATTGGCACAGAAGCAATTTCCGGAAATGCAATATCAGATGCCGTGGAGGAAGAACAGATTTCGGATAATTCTACGGTTCAGAAAGCGTGGTACTAAATTGAAGGAAGACTATGGACAGTACACTGATGAAGAATTGCTGATCCGCTTTCGGGACGGAGAAGCTGCTATTATAGAGTATATTATGAATAAGTATAAGAATCTGGTCAGGAGCAAAGCCAAGTCCATGTATATCCTGGGAGCTGACAGTGATGATCTGATCCAGGAGGGTATGATCGGACTGTTCAAGGCAGTCAGGGATTATGACATAGGCAGGGATGCCAGCTTTTCCACCTTTGCCGATCTGTGCGTATCCAGGCAGATGTATACTGCAGTGCAGGCATCCAGAAGACAGAAGCACATTCCGCTCAATACCTATATATCTCTTGATAACAGTGCCGGAACCAACCGTGAGGGAGAAGAAGAGAAGCTGGTTAATGTGCTGGCGGCCCGTTCCGGGCAGAGCCCTGAGGAGATGGTAATAGACAGGGAGAATGTGACACAGCTTGAGAGAACCATTGAGAAGGAACTCAGCAGCTTTGAAAAGCAGGTCCTGGATCTGTATCTGACCGGTATGGGCTATCAGCAGATAGCCAGAGTGCTGGGGAAAGATGATAAGTCTACGGATAATGCACTTCAGAGGATCAAGACGAAATTAAAGAAAGCCATTCGGGAAGAAAATACCACAAGATAAAACCAAGACTGTCCTTTTGGATAGTTTACAAATTGAAAATTACATGATACAATCTAAAAAATTTATTTGTGTAATTTGTGTAAAATTGTGTAAAGTTGTGTAAAATTTAGGGAAATTGTGTAAGATTCAGACGGAATGGGTTCAAAGTAGGGGAAAATAAGGAACAGCTATTTAAAAATTTGAATATTCTTATATTCAGATGAGAGCATAGTGTCTAGTAGATTAGGCAGACTTCGAATCCCAAGACGGGGTGAAGTCTGCTTTTTTTGACCCCGGATGTTTGACAGAATAAGTGAAAGGGTGGATGAATATGGAAGATTTTATTTTACAGGTTCCTCAGTGGCAGGGGGAAGTGCGGTTTGATTATACCATGGTATCTTTCCTGCTGATTTGGATTGTGCTGTTTTCTGCAATCATGCTCTGTGTCTGGGGATATAAATATTTTCAGAGTATGTGCCTTCTGGTACTTGGGAGTCTGTGCGGTGTGGTAGGTATTATTGCTGCGGATACAATGACAGATAATACTGTTTTGAAAATGATTTTTTTCATCATGTTTGTGTTCTTTGGTATTTGCTTTTTCTATTTCTTCTCAATAATCCTGGTATGGATATTCAAATTATTAAGAATTGAAAAAAACTTGTGTAAATTGGAATATCTGTTAGCTTCGCTTTTGGGGAGCATTCTGGCAGGGGGAACCGTTTATCAGAAAATCTATCATAATTTCTGGATTGTGTCAGGCGCAACACTTATACTGGCTGTCTGGAGTATTGTGCATGGACGCAAGCGGGCAGCACAGCGAAAGCCCTTTCACACTTACGAGGATCTGTGTAAACTGAAGCCTTTGACGGAGGGACAGTAGGATGCTTGAGGTTAACAGAAGAGAATTGAAGTATCTGATTTCGCCGACTGAAGTGATGTATTTGAAACAGAAACTTGCGGCAGTACTTTCAGAGGACCTACATAACAGCGGAAATGGTTATATGGTGCGTTCCCTGTATTTTGACAGTCTGTCTGACCGTGATTTTGAAGATAAGGTGAATGGATATGATAAAAGACAGAAGATCAGGCTACGGATTTATGATATCCATTCAGGACAGGTAAAACTGGAATTGAAAGAGAAAGAAGGAAATGCACAGCGAAAACGGTCTTTGCTGCTGAATCGTGAAGAAGCCGAAAGGATGATCCGCGGAGACTATACCTTTCTGGTGACGCGAAACGAGGCAATTGCTCAAACGTTGTATACTATGATGGTTATGAAGTGCTATAGGCCCAGGTGCATCGTAGAATATGACAGAATGGCATTTTGTGCAGAAACAAATGATATCAGGATTACTTTTGACAG
>JALETS010000226.1 GCA_022781395.1 Lachnospiraceae bacterium
GGAAATCTGGATGCAGAAGAAAAGGATTACATAGAACAGATCCAGGCTGCCAGTGAAGGACTACTTACAATTATCAATGATCTATTGGATTTCTCTAAGATGGAATCCGGTAAGTTGCAGATTATAGAGAGTGAATATGAAGCACTTACTATGATCAAAGATGTGGCAAGTCTTGTGCAGGGTAAGGTAAAGGATAAGGGACTTGCTCTTACAGTCAAGGTGAATCCGGATATCCCACGGATCTTGTATGGTGATGAAATACGAATCAAACAGGTATTGATCAATTTGGTGAATAATGCGGTTAAGTTTACGGATGAAGGGACAATAAATATTGAGGCCGATTATGAATCCGAGCAGGAAAATGCGTTGCTTAAAATATCTGTCAAGGATACCGGAATGGGAATCAAGGAGGAAGATCAGGAACGTATTTTCAATTCCTTTGAACAGTCGGATACATTCCGTAATCGAAAGAAAGAAGGAAGTGGGCTTGGACTCACCATATCCAGGCAGTTGCTGCAGTTAATGGGCGGCAGTATTCAGGTAGAAAGTGTATATCAGGAGGGGAGCTGCTTTTCTGTTGTAATACCACAGCGGATCATAGATTCTGCTCCCTGTGGTGCTTATGACGACCCGGGACACAGACGGATCAAAAAGCAGGAGTACAGTAAATTCCATGCACCGAATGCGAAAGTATTGATTGTGGATGATAATCTGGTAAATCTCCGGGTGGCTGCCGGTTTGATGAAGCCTTTTGATATGCAGGTTGATACAGCTAAAAACGGAATGGAGGCTCTTGCTAAAGTGCAGGAGAAGAAATATCACCTTATTTTTATGGATCATATGATGCCGGAGATGGATGGTATTGAGACTGCCCACAGGATACGTGAGTTGGAAGATGGTTATTACAAGGATATACCAATCATAGCATTGACGGCTAATGCCATAAACGGTGCAAGAGAAATGTTTATAGAAGAGGGGCTGAATGATTTTATTGCTAAGCCGATTAATATGAAAGAGTTAAGTGATAAGATATTAGAGTGGCTGCCCTTTGAACTTTTGCAGGAATGATTAAGAAATCCGTGTCTGGATAGTTTTCAGACACGGATTATTTGTTTTCTGTATTCGCTTATTTCGGAAGACTCTTCGGTATGAAATTTTTGCCGGGAGATCATTTCATAGATATGACCTGCATAGATATCCTTGGCTAGCATCTGGTTTCCCGGTGGAGTTAAGACAGAGTTTGCATCAGCAAGCTTGGAGATTAAAGGTACTGAACTCTTTTCCTTGATGGCTGACAGTAGCGGGAGAGCATTCTTTCGAAAACCGAGCATTCTGGCATAGAGAATATAGTCTGCGTTACAGTAAGCGGCAAATTCTTCCCTGGTAATATGCAGTATAATATGCATCAGACTGCGGGAAATTCTGGTATAAGTACGATTCTTGGTTTTAAGCAGCTCGCAAAACGAAGTGTAATGATGATATCGCGGGAGCATGTGAGAGATACGATCTGAAAAATCCTGATCGATGTCAGGATGATCGGTATATCCTGTAGCCTGTTCTGACAAAAGCTGATAGTGTAGGAGAGCAGACAAATCATCCGGCAGAACCGGACAGTCAATTCCACAATGTTCTTCTAACAATGTGTATACGGAGGCTGGGACCTGATCCCGTATGGAATCTAAAGAACCGTTATCGGTTAATGCACTTCGTATAGCAAGGGCAGAACTGTAGCATGCGTCCAGACCGGTATCATGATAGGATGAGCCTGCACGGAAAATAGTGTAAGGTATCATGGAACTTGAGCGCTTACAGAGTGCCTTGCAGTATTCAATGCCTAGAATATTATTAGGGTTAGATAATATCTCCATGTGGGAAGAAAGGTGTGGAGCAGAAGACTCAATGGCAGCATTTCTTGCAGCAGGAAAAGACAGGCCGCATTTAAGCTGTCTGTTTAGGACTTCTTTGAATTGGTCGCTTTCCGATAATAACTGTGATGCGAATTCTGATAAAAGTGAGATATCGCCACATTCACTGCCAAAGCACAGGGTATCGGTTACACCCAATTTATCTAATAAGGCAACGGCACCGGAAGCAAAATATTCCGCACTGCTAAGCGCATAGTAAACCGGCAGCTCTACAACAATGTCCGCACCATTCTTAAGAGCGCATTCTGCCCGCAGATATTTATTCATGAATGAAGGGGCTCCTCTTTGGACAAAATCCCCGCTCATGACTACGATGCAATAGTCGGCGCCTGTTATTTCTTTTGCTTTGGCTATCTGGTAAGCATGTCCGTTATGAAAAGGATTATATTCTGCAATAATTCCTACTGTTTTCATGGAAATCTCTCTTTCAGGTATTATTAGACAATAGTCTAACATAAAAAAGCCTGTTTTGTACTGATATAAGCACAAAAAAATCGAGAAAAGTATCTTGTATACAAAGAACATATTTTGTAAAATAAGGAAAGAGATTACAGACTTTAAACTATCGGATATATAGGAGGGTTAGGTATGTCTTACATTGATTTGATGAAAGAAAAGGCAAGAGCAGATAAGAAGACGATTGTTTTACCGGAAACAAACGATAAGAGAACACTTATCGCTGCTGCGAACATTTTAAAAGAAGGTATTGCTGACATTATTATGGTCGGTAATGAAGAAAAAA
>JALETS010000124.1 GCA_022781395.1 Lachnospiraceae bacterium
ATCGCACTAATGTCCGACAGAATTCCTTCATAAGTTGGTGAAGTAATAACCACTGCCTTACTATCTGGATATCTGTCCAACAACCGGCCAATCTCCTGTGCATCGGCTCCGTCATAAATATCGTATTCTTCTATCATTCCCGGACAGTAATAACGGAGAACAAGCCCCTGCATCATTGCCGCATGATACACCGACTTATGACAGTTACGGGCAATCAAAAGCTCATCTCCCTGATCGGTTACTGCCATGATCGCTGCAAGCACACCGCAGGTACTTCCATTTACCAGATAATAGGTTTCCTCTGCTCCATACAGCCGGTTTGCCCTTTCCTGCGCCTCTTTAAGAATCCCTTCGGCATGATATAAATTATCAAAGCCATCTATTTCCGTAATATCAAACCGATAATATGCCGCCATTTCACCGGCATCCGGATTACGCTTATGTCCCGGCATATGATATGGATAGAAATCCGTTTCCGCATAATCTGACAAGGCCTGATATAAGCTCTCGGATGGTTTCTTTGCCACTTCTTTGCTATTGATACCCATACCTTACACCGCCCGTTTGCCGTGTCCCTTGCGAAGTCCTACTGTCTCCCGGAAAGAACAATATTTATCCGCCGCAGTCACTACCCACGCCTCTCCGCAGGTGGGTGGTACGATGGTAAGAGGCCACATATGCTTCCTGATAATCTCACGCTGAGTATCCGACAAATTATATTCCTTTTCCGCATTTTCCAGCGCCGTCATAGGATGACGAAAACCATGAAGCCTTTTTCTCTGTGACAGGTATTCCTTATCATGCCAGTCATATAGAAAATAATCGTGCAAAAGCGCTCCCCTGATCAAATCATGCTTATTGCAGTTAAGTCCCAGTTTTTTGTTAATGATCAGACTACACCTTGCCACATCCATACAATGATTGTGCACCGTCATGGAACCATGCTGGATATACTCCTGTGTCTTTCTGAAATTCTCCGAATGAAGAATATCGTTTCCATGCTCTTTTAATAACGCCTGAATTCTTTTATGCTGCTCATATAATCTCCGGATACGTTCCTTATGTTTCTCTCTCCGTCTCTCCCAAAACCCCATTTGATAAGCTCCTCCTATTGCAAATTCCGCCTTCTGCATGCGGCATTTCTCATAGTATCAGTTTTAGACAAATACAACCTGTACCAATACCGACGACAGCCAGTGATTTATTACCGTAAAATTAATACTTCTTAAACAATATACTACCAACACCACCATAATGGATGCCGGCCAACGCACCAATCACTGATCCTGCCACCCAGTAGCACTGATCCAGGAATGAAATCCAGAAGTAAACCTTCTTCTCTTCCATTCCTTCCGGAATTTTCGTCCCACACAGTACGGAATAGGTCTCATCCGTTAATGAAAAAAACCAGATACGGATAGGCTTTTCCCATCTTCTTATACTTTTCCACGAAAGAGAGTCCATAGAAAATATGTCTTCCATTAATGAATAATGTCATCAGCGCCGCCGAAAGCAATACCTAAGAAAATATATCCCAGCATAACCGGGATCGTCTGTTTCCAGGCAAAAACGATCGGATTTTTACTCTTCCGTTGCTCCATTTTATTACTAACTTCCTTTATTTCTCAATCAGATCATGAAGCACCCCGGCACGGTGCGCCCATGTGTGTGCGCCTTTTGCCATGGCATATCCCTGGTCCGCAATCTCCTGCATATGTATCGGATTTTCCAGAAGTCCTGTTACGATTTCCGGAAGCTTATCCATCCTGGATAAGGAATAAATGCTGCAATCCACATTATCATGTAAAATACTGTCCAGATATACACTGCTGTCTGTCAGACATACCGCTCCGTTAAGCATGGAATTAAAAATTCTGTCATGGGCACCGTCTTTAAACCAGGGCATAACATTCAGAGAAATCTTGGTCTGACATAATTTCTTGAGACATCCGGCAGAATCAAGATTATTCATAAGAATAAGATTTTCTTCCTTTTTACAGGGGAGTAAATCCCAGCCGTCACCAAATACGTGTACCCTGATTCCCGCATCTGCCAGCTCCTGTACGGCTCTGCCTCTGATGGTATACCTGACATAAAGATCGATAAAAGTAAGTGCTGCCATTGTTTTCTTAAGTTCCACTTCCGGCACCTCTCCCAGTTCGTCTATCAAATGCGATTCCGCCACTTCCTCCACGGTCTTCCATGGATTCGCCAGCAAATCATCGATCATACCATAATAAAATTCTGTATATTCATCATCAATTCTCGTAATGTATTTCTTAAAAGTATCCGGTACACAGTAGTTTCCCACCATAATTACATCATACTTACGGTATTCAATGGGTACATTAGACTTATCCGGGTATAATTCCGTACCCGCCAGAGGCAGAAACGGCCCATTCTCTATCTCCGGAAAAAACCGCCGCATATATTTCTCATGGTTTCTGTCGATACTGATATGATGATATCCTTTTGGAACTTTCTCCAGAAAATGATGGTAATACATCGGATGATCCACTACAATATTATAACTCGGAATCTCCAGTGCATCCCACATTGATCTGCCGTTTTCATCCAGAAAATAATCCTCTCCGCTCATACCGTGAAAATTAAAATTAATAAGCACTGTATTCCCTTTTTCAAAAAAGGTGCGAAAAAATTTCTCCGTACTGCTCCAGGGCTTGCTCAGGTCATACACAAATACCTGATGCCCCATTTTCTGCATCGCCTCAGCAATCCGGTTAGAAAAATACCCCTGTGTCTCTATATCTCCCTCAAAGAACATGATTTTTTTCATATGTGTAATCTGGCGCCTTTCTCAACTCACAAATTCTTATGCCATCTTCTTATCTCACTGCTCTGTCTGTGGCAACTTCTTTTGATCATGATACAACACCGCAGTTATAATAAAACTTGCCACGAAAGCCACTACACCCACAAGAATCGCTTTGATCAAATTGTTCGGTTCCTCCACGCTGTAAAACATCAGAACAGACGGAATACTCGGAAATGTATAAATATAACAATGTACCGTAATCATCCCCTGTACAATACCCGCAATCATACAACCTAAAATGTTGCCAATCATCGGCGTTTTCTCCTTAAAGCAGATGCCGAAAATAGAAGGCTCAGAAATACCCGGAATCAAAACCGTAACCATAGCACTCAGTGACATGGATTTCAATTCCGGCTTCTTCGTTCTAACAAATACTGCTAAATCACAGCCTGCAAGGGAAATATTAGATATGAATAATGCCACCATAATACCATAATCCACACCGGTGAGTCCAATCTGTGTGATTGCCAGTGTCATAAAAATCCAGTGCATGCCTGTAGAAACCAGAAATATCGTTAATGCTGCAAAGAGTCCCCATGCCAGAACCGGAACTTCCGACTGCATCGTATTTAATCCATTTGCTAAAGTATTACTGATCAGACTTACTATCGGCTCAATCACGATAATTCCCAATAGAGAAGTGATCAGAATTGAACTCACTGCCAAAAAATATGGTTGCAGGCTTTCTTTTATAAATCTTTTTAGAAAGCTCACGATATGAGACATGCAGTAAATCAACAGAATAATGGGAATAACACTGTAGGCATAGGTTGCCGATACAACAGGAATGCCTATAAAAGTTACTTTTTCACCGCTCTCCATCAATGACGCGAAATCCGGCAACAGCATTACACATACACTGATAATTGCTATCAAAGGATCTGTATCAAAATGCTTTGCTGCAGAATACGCCACCATAACAGGCAGAAAATAGAACGGTGCAGTAGCAATGGAAGACATAATAATCTCTGTCGTCCCCGTCAATATATGAAACGTAGTAAGAAGCAGCACAATCATTTTCAGGATACCGCCTGCTAAGAGAATCGGTATAATCGGCGCCATACATTCACTAATATGATCAAATACTGCTGATAAAGATTTTTTAATGACCGACATCATCTATCATTTTCTCCTAATTTACCAATCACTGCCCGGATAAGCTGTCTCCCATTCATCCGAATATGTATCATACGAATACCAGCTATGATTGGCTTCCTGAAAATAGTATTGGTTATTATCGTAATAATAATACCCGGTAGATATCCCATCAAGTGAAAAAAATTTATGTTTCATCTTATATTTCCAATTCAGTATATCACATGCAAACATAGAAATATACAATAAAAAAGGCTGCTTCCAGGCTTTTTGTGCCTGAAACAACCTCATAAATGAAGCACGGGGGATTCGAACCCCCGACAACCTGATTAAAAGTCAGGTGCTCTACCGACTGAGCTAGTGCTCCATATAATCATATTTAAATAATAGAAAATGCCCAGAACCGGAATCGAACCAGTGACACGAGGATTTTCAGTCCTCTGCTCTACCAACTGAGCTATCTGGGCATTGAGTAGCGGGGACAGGATTTGAACCTATGACCTTCGGGTTATGAGCCCGACGAGCTTCCAGA
>JALETS010000257.1 GCA_022781395.1 Lachnospiraceae bacterium
GCAAATAAAATAGGCATCTGAATCAATAACTGAATACAGCTTCCGGACGGAGATACACCATATTTTGCATAAACAGCCTTTGTCTCCATATTCATAGCCATCATGGAATCGTTGTCTTTTCTATTCTTATATTTATTTTGAATAGCCTGAAGCTCAGGATTCATCTTGGCAGACAGTTTTGAAAATTTCTGCTGTTTTATTGTTAAAGGCATCAAAAGAAGATAAATAACTATTGTAAATAAAATAATGGCAAGTCCGATATTTGGAATACCAATCTTTTCTAAAAGTAAAAAGATGCCTTCCATAATATAACCCAGAAGCTTAGCAATCGGTCCTATAATTTTACCCGGATCCTGAGTTAATAAAATATATGACACTTTCAATTACCTCCTTAATAATATAGTTCCTTATTTAATTATACTAAGGAACAGGATCATAACCACCTTTTGAAAAAGGATTACATCTGCATATTCTCCAGGCAGCAAGCATACCACCCTTTAAAGCTCCATACTTTTCAACAGCTTCCAGTCCATACTCCGAACAAGTTGGATAATAAGGACACTTTGTACTCTTCATCGGAGAAATATACTTTCTATAGAATTTAATAAGACAAATCAATAACTTTTTCATATCAATTTCTAATTTTCCTCATCATTATAAAAATATATTTTAATCATATGATGAAGCTTTGAAAGATGTAATAAAGCGCTTTCGATTTCAGCATATCCAACGAAAGCTGCACTTTTTCTTGCAACGACTACTATATCTAAACCACTATTAAATATATTTTCATGTAGTCGGTAACTCTCTCTTACCAGTCTTGAAAATCTGTGTCTTACAACACTGTTGCCTATTTTTTTACTGGCAGATATTCCCAGTCTGTTTCTATTTGTGTTGTTTTCCAATACGTACATTACTAAATATTTGTTGGCATAACTCTTGCCATTTTTATAAACATTCTGGAAATCACTATTCTTTTTTAAAGATTCGGAAAATACCATTTTAAACCGTACCCTTCTGAACAGAAAAAATTTACGGAGAAAAAAAGGCCACATAAATGCGGCCTATGCTGATAATTTCTTTCTTCCTTTTGCGCGTCTTGCAGCTAAAACCTTTCTTCCACCCGGAGTACTCATTCTAGCTCTGAAGCCATGAACCTTAGATCTCTGTCTTTTCTTAGGCTGATAAGTCATTTTCATTGCGATGCACCTCCTTCACATGAACCTTAATCTCTTATATAAGGTAAACATATTTTAATCATTTTGGAAAAACAACATTTTGATTATATATAATTAATAAGAAAACGTCAAGTAAATCTGCATATTTTTTCTGATAAAAAAAACCTTAAAAAAGGCTTAAATATCAAATAAATCTACAAGTCTATATATTGTTATATAAATCAAAAATCATATACTATATATTGATATATAAAAAAATATTTTATTATTATCCACTTTACATAAATCTATCCACATAATGTGTATAAGTTGTAGATAACTTCTTAATAAGATGTTCATAAAACTATTTTTGATTTAAAATATCAAGGCTAGTATTGTTAATAAACAAATTTAAAGTTATACACATCTATTAGAAATAAAATCATAAATATGTTAACCTGTTCAAAAATAATGTGAATTAATGTGGACAACTTATTATTTGAATTTTTAGATTATTTATATTATTATATATTGTAGGATATTTTCGATATCGCAGTTTATATAAGAATGAGGTTATGAAAAAAATGGATCCTATCAAAGAAAATTGGAATTTAATTAAAGAGACATTAAGAAAAGAATATGAACTTTCTGATATTTCTTATTCTACATGGATAGATCCTCTTGGTTTTTACGAAGTCAAAGATAATGTGGTTACGATTCTTATTCCATCTGATCAGGCGCATGCACTAAATTACATTTCTTCTAAATATAAGAGTTTCTTCCAGGTAACAATTTCTGAAATGATGAATCATACCTATGATATCGCTTTCATTTTAGAAAAAGATGTCAACAAAGATAACTCCTTAAATGCAGCAGCACCTAATTATTCTTATAATATTAATTATGAAAATGCCAATCTGAATCCAAAATATAAATTTGATACTTTTGTAGTAGGAAGTAATAATAAACTGGCTCATTCTGCTTCTCTCGCAGTAGCGGAATCTCCCGGACAAGTGTACAATCCTCTCTATATCTATGGAGGAGCAGGTCTTGGTAAGACCCATTTGATGCACTCTATCGGACATTTTATATTAGAACAGAATTCTGATATGAAAGTATTGTATGTTACATCAGAGAATTTTACCAATGAAGTAATTGACTGCATCAGAAGCGGTGATGCAATCAAAATGAATAAATTCAGAGAAAAATACAGAACAGTAGATGTTCTTTTGATTGATGACGTGCAGTTCATCATCGGTAAAGAAAGTACCCAGGAAGAGTTTTTCCATACATTTAATACCCTTCATTCTGCCGGCAAACAGATTATTCTTTCCTCCGATAAACCACCAAAAGATATGGAAACCTTGGAAGAAAGATTCCGTTCCAGATTTGAATGGGGCCTTATTACGGATATACAGCCACCTGATTATGAAACAAGAATGGCAATCCTCAAAAAGAATGCAGAAATCTATCACAAAGAAATAGATAATGAAGTATTAAAGTATATTGCCGAAAATATTAAGTCAAATATTCGGGAACTGGAAGGGGCTTTCAATAAAATTATTGCCTTTTCAAAATTAAATAAGGTAGATATTAATCTTGCTTATGCAGAGGAAGCCTTAAAGGATGTGATTTATCCTGATAAACCAAAAGAAATAACACCTTCTCTCATCATAGATATTGTATCAGAGCATTTTGGAGTCAATCCGGAAGATATTACTTCCAAAAAAAGAAACTCAGAATTCGTACTTCCAAGACAGGTTGTTATGTATTTATGTAGAGAACTTACCGATACCTCACTTACTAATATTGGTAGACTTCTCGGTAAAAAAGATCATACCACTGTAATTCACGGTATCAATAAAATAACAGAGGAAATAAATACTAACGAAAATCTAAAGAATAATATAGAAGTAATTAAGAAGAAAATTAATCCTTCATAATAAGTATAAAAATATCAACAAACTTGTCCACATGGTATGTTATATGATTGTGATTATATGTGAATTTCAATATTACACTATTTATTCATAAAAATTGCATTGTTGATAAACGAAAAGATATACCTTAGTTATCCAAAGTTTTTCACATGTTAAACATTTTCTTTTTCTCTGATTAATAGTATAATAAAATAGGTTATGCACAAATTAACATCTATTATGAATAAGATTACTAAATAATTATTAAATAAATAACTTATGGCGATTCTTAATATTGTTCATATGTAAGAAAGGAATTTATACACAGATGAAAATTGTATGTAAGAAATCGAATCTTTTAAATGGTGTACAGATTGTATCCAAAGCTGTTCCAAGCAAAACTACAATGTCTATTCTGGAGTGTATTCTTGTAGACACAAGAAATGGTGAAATTAAATTAACTGCCAATGATATGGAACTTGGAATTGAAACTAAAATAGATGGTAAGATTATAAATAAAGGTATGATCGCTTTAGATGCCAAGATTTTTCTTGAGATTGTAAGAAAACTTCCTGATAGTGAAATTACCATTGAAACAGATGATTCTTATAAGACAACAATTACCTGTGAAAAGGCTAAATTTAATATTATAGGTAAATCAGGAGAAGATTTTTCTTATCTTCCTGATATAGAAAGAAATGATTCTGTTATGATTTCTCAGTTTACTTTGAAAGAAGTAATAAGACAGACAATTTTTTCTATTGCAGATAATGATAATAATAAACTGATGACAGGTGAATTATTTGAAATTAATGATGATACTTTAAAAGTAGTATCTCTGGATGGTCATAGAATATCTATCAGAAAAATTGCTCTTAAAAATTCTTATGAGAACAAAAAAGTAGTAGTTCCCGGTAAAACTCTTAATGAAGTAAGTAAAATTCTTCCGGGAGATATGGATAAGGACGTAAGTATTTTCTTTACGGACAAACATATTTTATTTGAATTTGATGATACAGTTGTTGTCTCCAGATTAATAGAGGGGGAGTATTTTAAGATTGATCAGATGCTCTCCAGTGATTATGAGACAAAAGTTAAAATTAATAAAAAAGAATTGTTAGATTGTATTGACAGAGCAACACTTCTTGTAAAAGAGGGAGATAAGAAGCCTGTTATTATCAATATTACAGATACTTTTATGGAACTTAAAATGAATTCCACAGTAGGAAGTATGGATGAAGAGATTGATATTGAAAAAGAAGGTAAAAATCTTATGATTGGATTTAATCCTAAATTCTTAATTGATGCTCTTCGTGTCATTGAAGATGAGGAAGTAGATCTTTATATGGTAAATCCAAAAGCTCCATGCTTTATAAGAAATGTAGAGGAAAGTTATATTTATCTGATTTTACCTGTTAACTTTACTACTGTTAATTAATTTAATGTTTAAGAGTGGAAAAATATGGAAACAATAACAATCAGAGATGAATTTATCAAGCTTGGCCAGGCAATGAAATTAGCAGGACTGGTAGAATCCGGTGTGGAAGCAAAGATAGAGATTCAGGAAGGTTTTGTGAAAGTAAATGGCGAAGTAGAATTACAGCGCGGTAAGAAAATATATCCCGGCGATATAATAGAATTTGACGGACAACAGGTTAAGGTAGAAAACTGATGATCATAAAATCATTAGAATTAGCAGATTTTAGAAATTATGATTCCTTACATATTGATTTCAGTAGTGGTACCAATATTTTATATGGTGATAATGCACAGGGAAAAACTAATATTTTAGAAGCAATTTACTTATGTGCTACTACGAAGTCTCATAAAGGTAGTAAAGATAAGGATATTGTTAATTTCAATAAAGAAGAAGCCCATATCAGAACTTATCTGGAAAAAGATAATGTAGATATGAAAATTGATATGCATCTTCGTAAGAGTAAGACGAAGGGAATTGCAATTGACGGTCAGAAAATTAAGAAGGCAGCAGAGCTTCTTGGGTTATTAAATGTAGTATTCTTTTCTCCTGAAGACTTAAGTATTATTAAAAACGGACCGGCAGAGAGAAGAAGATTTGTAGATATGGAATTGTGTCAGCTGGATCAATTTTATCTCTATAATCTGAATCATTACAATAAAATTGTAAATCAGAGAAATAAACTTCTTAAAGATATGTATTTCAATCCATCTCTGAGAGATACCCTTAATATATGGGATTCCCAGCTTATTTCTTTTGGCAGTAAAATCATTGAAAGAAGACAGTTATTTGTAGAGCAGCTTAATGAGATTATATATGATATTCATAAGAAATTGTCAGGTGGTAAAGAAGATCTGATTATTCAATATGAACCTGATATTACTATAGATGATTATGAAAAAGCGCTTTTTGAGAGTCAGGAAAGAGATGTGAAATTAAAGCAGACTACAGTAGGTCCTCACAGAGATGATTTTTCATTTATGGTAGGAAATATAGATATTCGTAAATTTGGATCTCAGGGACAACAAAGAACTGCAGCTTTATCATTAAAATTATCAGAGATTGAACTTGTGAGAAAAATAACAAAGGATAATCCAATTCTTTTATTGGATGATGTATTATCAGAACTTGACAGTAACAGACAAAATTATTTGTTAAGTACGATAGGAGAAATTCAGACAATTATTACATGCACAGGTTTAGATGAATTTGTGAATAACAGGTTTGAAATCGACAAAGTTTTTCAGATAGAAAATGGTAAAATAATAGGTAGTTCCAATTCATAATGACGAAGTAATTATGAAAGAAAGGCGAGGTTTATAATGGCTAACGAGTACGGTGCAGATCAAATACAGATATTGGAAGGTCTTGAAGCGGTTAGAAAAAGACCGGGTATGTATATTGGCAGTACTTCTGTAAGGGGTCTTCATCATTTGGTATATGAAATTGTAGATAATTCTGTAGATGAGGCATTGGCAGGATATTGTAATACAATTCATGTTACTATTAATCAGGATAACTCTATTACTGTGGAAGATAACGGTCGTGGTATCCCTATCGGTATTAACCACAAAGCAGGTATTCCTGCTGTTGAGGTTGTATTTACAATTCTTCATGCCGGCGGTAAATTCGGTGGTGGGGGATATAAAGTATCCGGTGGTCTGCATGGTGTAGGCGCTTCTGTTGTAAATGCTTTGTCTAACTGGTTGGAAGTATATATATACTCTGAAGGTAAAATTTATAATCAGCGCTATGAGAGGGGACATGTATGTTATCCTCTTAAAGTAGTGGGAGAATGTGATAAAGATAAGACCGGTACCAAGGTTCATTTTAAGCCGGACGGAACAATTTTTGAAGAAACTGTCTATGATTATGATACATTAAAGACAAGACTCAGAGAGACAGCTTTTCTGACAAAAGGTCTTAAGATCATACTGGAAGATGTAAGAGAAGAGAAGGAACAGAAGAAAGAATTCCATTATGAAGGTGGTATTAAGGAATTCGTTACATATCTGAATAAGAGTAAAGAAGCATTATATGATCAGGTAATGTACTTTGAAGGCACTAAAAACGGTGTTTATGTAGAAGTGGCATTACAGCATAATGATTCTTATAATGAAAGTGTTTATACCTTCGTTAATAATATTAACACACCGGAGGGTGGTACACACCTGGTAGGTTTTAGAAATGCTTTAACGAAGACTTTTAATGATTATGCGAGAAATAATAAATTATTAAAAGATAGTGAGGCTAATCTTTCCGGAGAAGATATCAGAGAAGGTCTTACCGCTATTATCAGTGTTAAAATTGAAGATCCTCAGTTCGAAGGACAGACGAAACAGAAATTGGGTAATTCAGAGGCAAGAGGTGCGGTAGATGGTATTGTAAGTGAACAGCTTACTTATTTTCTGGAACAGAATCCTGCGGTAGCAAAGACAATCTGTGAAAAATCTATTTTAGCACAGCGTGCCAGAGAGGCAGCCAGAAAAGCCAGAGATTTAACCCGTCGTAAGACAGCCTTGGAAGGAAGTGCCTTACCCGGAAAATTGGCAGATTGTTCTGACAAAGATCCTAAGAATTGTGAGATTTATATTGTTGAGGGAGATTCTGCGGGCGGTTCTGCCAAGACAGCCAGAAGTCGTGCAACCCAGGCTATTCTTCCTCTACGTGGTAAGATATTAAATGTAGAGAAAGCAAGATTAGATAAAATATATGCCAATGCAGAAATTAAGGCAATGATCACTGCATTTGGTACCGGTATTCATGATGATTTTGATATCAGTAAGCTTCGTTATGATAAGATTATTATTATGACGGATGCGGATGTGGACGGTGCCCATATTGCAACATTGATGCTTACTTTCATCTATCGTTTTATGCCGGAGCTTATCAAACAGGGTCATGTATATCTGGCAAAACCGCCTTTGTATAAGCTGGAGCGTAACAGGCAGGTATGGTATGCCTACAGTGATGAAGAATTGGATAAGATTCTGGCCGAGGTAGGTCGTGATCAGAATAATAAGATTCAACGTTATAAAGGACTTGGAGAGATGGATGCCGACCAGCTTTGGGAGACAACCATGGATCCTGAAAGACGTATTTTGCTTCGTGTTAATATGAATGAAGAAGAAGAGTCAGAGGTAGATCTTACTTTTAATACTTTGATGGGTGATAAAGTTGAGCCGAGAAGAATCTTTATCGAAGAAAATGCAAAGTTTGTTAAGAATCTGGATATATAACAGAGTCATGCATTGTTTATGACAATAAATAATCATGAGATTACAAGTCTGAGAGAGGACAAGTCTAATGGATGATCAAATTTTTGACAAGATAGAGGAAGTCGATTTAAAAAAGAAAATGGAAGACTCTTATATTGACTATGCCATGAGCGTTATTGCTGCCCGTGCGCTTCCTGATGTAAGGGATGGTTTAAAACCGGTTCAGCGAAGAGTTTTATATTCCATGATCGAATTAAATAACGGTCCCGACAAGCCACACAGAAAGAGTGCACGTATTGTCGGTGATACAATGGGTAAATATCACCCTCATGGCGACAGTTCTATTTATGGTGCTTTGGTTAATATGGCCCAGGAATGGTCTACACGTTATCCCCTTGTAGATGGTCATGGTAATTTCGGCTCTGTGGATGGTGACGGTGCTGCGGCCATGCGTTATACGGAAGCAAGACTGAGCAAAATTTCCATGGAACTTCTTGCTGATATTAATAAAGATACGGTAGATTTTGTACCGAACTTTGATGATACGGAGAAAGAACCGGTTGTACTTCCCAGCCGTTATCCTAACTTACTGGTAAACGGTACTTCCGGTATTGCAGTCGGTATGGCTACCAATATTCCACCTCATAATTTAAGAGAAGTGGTAAATGCGGTAGTTAAGATTATTGATAATCAGGTGCAGGAAAACCGTGATACGGAAATAGATGAAATATTAGAAATTGTAAAAGCACCGGATTTTCCTACAGGTGGTATTATCTTAGGTACCAGAGGAGCAGAAGAAGCATATCGTACCGGTCGTGGTAAAGTGAGAGTCCGTGCGGTAACTGATATTGAAACTATGCCTAACGGTAAGAGTCGTATCATAGTAACAGAGCTTCCTTATATGGTAAATAAGGCAAATCTTATTCTTAAGATTGCCGATTTGGTAAAACTCAAGAAGATTGATGGTATTACAGATCTTCGTGATGAGACAAACCGTGAAGGTATGCGTATCGTTATTGAACTTCGTAAGGATGCCAATGCCAATGTGATTTTAAATCAGCTTTATAAGCATACACAGCTTCAGGATTCTTTCGGTGTCATTATGCTGGCGCTTGTCAATAATGAGCCTAAGGTAATGAATCTGCTTGATATGCTGACTTATTATCTGAATCATCAGAAGGATGTTGTTACCAGAAGGACTAAATATGATCTGAATAAAGCAGAAGAGAGGGATCATATTTTACAAGGATTACTGATTGCTCTTGATCATATTGATGAAGTGATTCAGATTATCAGAAGCAGCCAGACAACGCAAATTGCAAAAGACAGATTAATAGAGCGTTTTGCACTTTCCGACGTGCAGGCACAGGCAATCGTAGATATGCGTCTGCGTGCTCTGACAGGTCTGGAAAGAGAGAAGCTTGAAAATGAGCATAAAGAATTAATGGCTAAGATTGCTGAATTAAAAGCAATTCTTGCTGATGAAAAGTTACTGCTCGGTGTAATTAAAGATGAAATGCTGTTAACTGCTGAAAAATACGGCGACGACAGAAGAAGTAAGATTGGTTATGACGTGTATGATATCAATATGGAAGATCTGATACCGAGAGATAATACCGTTATTGCCATGACAAGTCTTGGATATATCAAACGTATGACAGTTGATAATTTCAAATCACAGAATCGTGGTGGCAAGGGTATTAAGGGTATGCAGACCATTGAAGAAGATTATATTGAAGATCTTCTGATGACTACAACCCATCACTACCTTATGTTCTTTACAAATTTTGGACGGGTATACAGATTAAAAGCTTATGAGATTCCGGAAGCAAGCCGTACTGCAAGAGGTATTGCGATTGTAAATATATTGCAATTGAATCCGGGTGAGAAAATTTCTGCTATGATACCGATTAAGGATTATGAAGAGGATAAGAATCTCTTCATGGTAACAAAGAACGGTATTGTAAAGAAGACATCTATTATGGAATTCAGTAATGTCAGAAAGAATGGTCTGGCGGCTATCAATCTCAGGGAAGATGATGAATTGATTGAAGTGAAAACAACTTCTAAGGATACGGAAATCTTCCTCGTAACGAAGCTTGGTATGTGTATTCGTTTCAAGGAGACAGATGTCAGAGCAACCGGAAGATCCTCTATGGGTGTTATCGGTATGAATCTGTCAGATGGTGACGAAATTGTAGGTATGCAGTTAGATCATCAGGGAGATTCTCTCCTGATTGTATCTGAAAACGGTATGGGTAAACGTACTTATTTGGATGAATTTACAGTACAGAAACGTGGCGGTAAAGGTGTAAAATGTTATAAGATTACCGAAAAGACCGGCGACGTAGTAGGTGTGAAAGCTGTTAATGATGATCATGAAATTATGATGATTACTGATGGTGGTATTATTATCCAGTTACGTATGGAAGATATCTCTACGTTAGGAAGAATTACTTCCGGAGTCAAGATGATCAATCTTGATGATGGAGTCAAAGTAGCTAAGATTGCCAAGGTTCGTGAGAAAATAAGCAATGGTGAAGAAGAATTTGAGAATATCGATGATGCCATGGAAGATATTCCGGAAGAGGAAAGATATGGTGTAGGAGATATTGATGACGGTAAAGAGGTAAATCTTCCGAAGGAAGAAGAGGAAGAATAAGTAGTATACAATAATGAACGGCATAGTTAACAAGAACTATGCCGTTTACTTTCATATTTTATAATATATCTAATGAATATAATGTTCATAAGCCATCTTCCAGTATTTTTCAGGAATATCCGGCCAGTTCACGCTTCCTTCTTCTTTTTTACATAAATCCATGGCGAGCATCAGACAGGGAGTTGTATAATCTTCTCCGGTTAATAAACAATGTTTATTTAACCTAGCCCAAAAAGGTGCTATCTTAGAAAGTCCTGAACTGTCAAATCCTTCTATGATACGGTTCACATCATAATCCAACTGGAAGAATTCTTCTTCCCATCCGAACCGGTTATCACTGCTGTGAAGAATCATATATTGGGTTTTCCCTTTATAGTACCATGGAATCCCTACAGAACCCGGATGAATAAGCTTCTTAGATCCATATATTCTGCTTCCCTGTGTATGGGTATGACCACTGATCAGTAAATTAACATCCAAATTATCCATAATTGATTCCATATTAGGATTATCCGGCAGCAACAATTCCTTTGACGATGTTAATGAACCATGGCAGTATCGAAAAGGAATATATCCTTCTTTGTTATAGATTCCTTTA
>JALETS010000021.1 GCA_022781395.1 Lachnospiraceae bacterium
TGTATGAGACTACTTCTGTTAAGATTGATGCGGCAGGACAGCGTTTTACGGTGGCTGCCTCCAAGGTAAAATTTGATGGTTTTATGAGTGTGTATACACAAGAGGAAGACAAGGAAGAGAGTAATACGCTGGTTAAGGGAATTACCAAGGATACGAAGCTGTCTTTTGTTTCCTTGGAAGAGAAGCAGCACTTTACCCAGCCGGCACCTCATTATACAGAAGCTTCACTGGTTAGAGCGATGGAGGAGCTGGGAATCGGACGTCCGAGTACCTATGCGCCTACAATCACAACGATTCTTGCCAGAAGATATATTGTAAAAGAGAATAAGAATCTCTATGTGACGGAACTTGGAGAAGTGGTAAATGCCATGATGAAGGAAGCCTTTCCGTCTATTGTGGATGTAAACTTTACCGCTACGATGGAGGCATTGCTGGATGGTGTGGAAGAAGGCAATGTGAAATGGAAAACCGTAGTACAGAATTTCTATCCGGATCTGGAAGAAGCAGTGCAGAAAGCGGAGAAAGAGCTGCAGGAAGTGGAAATTGCTGACGAACTGTCCGATGAATACTGCGATATGTGTGGCAGACAGATGGTAATCAAGTATGGTCCACACGGCAGATTCTTAGCATGTCCGGGCTTCCCGGAGTGTCGAAACACCAAGCCCTATTTTGAGAAGATCGGTGTACCGTGTCCGAAATGCGGCAAGGATATCGTTCTTAAGAAGACGAAGAAGGGCCGGAAATATTCTGGTTGTATCGGTAATCCCGAATGTGATTTTATGGTATGGCAGAAGCCGGTAAATGAGAAGTGTGACAAATGCGGCTCTATCCTTTTGCAGAAGGGAAATAAGCTGGTCTGCTCCAGTGAAACATGTGGATTTATCAAGGATGCACCTAAGGCAGAAGCATAATTTTCTTATTTTGCCCGGAATGTCAGAAAATTTCAAACAATATATACAAATTGTGGATTAATTGCGCGGAAAACACATTGAAAACGCTCAAATAGTATGATAAAATCAATATGTATTGAATTGTGTATCAACAGGCACTTAAGTTACGGTGCAACATATTGAGGAGTAAGGATATGAGTAGTGTTCAATTATTGGATAAGACCAGAAAGATTGGCAAACTCTTGCACAATAACAATTCGGGCAAGGTTGTTTTCAATGACATTTGTGATGTATTGAAGGAAATTTTGGTTTCTAATGTTCTGGTTATCAGCAGGAAGGGCAAGGTTCTCGGCATCGGAGATATTGCTTCGGTGGAATCTATTACAGAACTGATTGTGGATCACGTGGGCGGTTTTATTGATCCTATGCTAAATGAGCGCCTTCTGGGAGTTCTTTCTACAAAGGAAAATGTAAATCTGGAGACGCTTGGTTTTGAGAATATTGACACGAAGCGGTTTGGAGCAGTGATTACGCCGATTGAGATATCGGGTGAGCGGCTCGGCACACTGTTTATCTACAAATGTGATGAGCAGTATGATATCGATGATATTATTTTATGTGAGTATGGCACAACCGTTGTGGGTCTGGAAATGCTCCGTGCTGTCAGCGAGGAAAATGCGGAAGAAAACCGTAAGATTGCGGTGGTCAAATCAGCGATCAGTACGTTATCCTTCTCTGAGATGGAAGCTATTACCCATATTTTTGACGAACTGAATGGTATGGAAGGCATCCTGGTGGCCAGCAAGATCGCGGATAAGGTAGGAATTACCCGCTCGGTTATCGTGAATGCACTGCGCAAGTTTGAGAGTGCCGGTGTCATCGAGTCCAGATCTTCCGGTATGAAAGGCACATATATTAAGGTGTTGAATGATGTCGTGTTCGATGAAGTGGAGAGGCTCAAGGAGCAGGGCAGATATTAACTGAATATCAGACAATGGATTGTCGGGCGGATTTTCCGTCATGAGAGAAAGGATTTACACAAAGCGGCATAGAACTGCGCAGTAAATCCTTTTTATATTTTTTGTATTATTATGGCGATAAGAATTGTGAAAATAAATCGAAAAAACTTGTATTTTTCAAGAATTACTTTATAATGGATTATGGATTGTACTAATGTGGAAGGAGTATGACTATGAGTTTAGTGGATACTAATGCATTTGACTATATTAACGTGTTGGATAAGGCAGCGGATGCTTCCTGGCTTCGAAATGATGCGATTTCCAATAACATTGCCAATGCAGACACACCCGGATATAAGAGACAGGACGTGAATTTTGAGACACAGCTTGCCAAGGCGCTTAGAAGCTCCAGATATACATCAATGGACAGCAAGGTTGCCAATGTAAAGATGAATCGTCTGAATCCGATTACCTATACGGATTATTCCGGATATTCCTACCGCATTGACGGCAATAATGTGGACCCGGATACAGAGGGAGTATATCTGGCAAAGAACCAGGTGGTGTATCAGGGATTGACACAGAGTATTAATCAGGAATTTAAGAACTTACAGTCAGTTATGAAATAAATGATTCGGACAGAAAGGATATAAGATATGGGAATGTTTACATCTTTTGATATTAATGCGACCGGTATGACAGCAGAGCGTTACCGCATGGACATTATATCCGAAAATGTTGCCAATGCTAATACAACACGTACAGAGGATGGCACACCGTACCGCAGGAAAGTGGTAGTTTTTGAGGAGAAGAATTCTCAGACTCCTTTCCATCAGGTGCTGAATAAGGCAACAGACCGTTACTCCGGAACAGGTGTTAAGGTAACGGGAGTTTATGAAGACAAGTGGACGGAGGGTAATATGGTGTATGATCCTTCCCATCCTGATGCAGACGAGAATGGCTATGTAATGTATCCCAATGTCAATATCGTGACGGAGATGACCAACCTGATTGATGCGAGTCGTGCTTATCAGGCCAATGCAACAGCATTCCAGGCAAGCAAGAGCATTGCGACGACCGGGCTGAATATGCTGAACGGTTGATGGCATTAAGAGAATTATCAGGGGGAATAATAGACTGACGGAATTTTGGAGGAAGAGAAATGGCATTAGATATTACTGCTTTATATAATGTGACTTCGGGAGCGGTCAAGGAGGCTGCCAAAGCGGCTCCTACAACCAAAACGGAGACATATGAAGCACAGGGATTTGACAATTTATTACATACTGCAATTGATAACCTGAATACAACAAACAGTTATCTGTCAGATGCAGAGAATGAAGAGATTAAATGGGCACTTGGAGAGACCGACAATACCCATGACCTGAGTATTGCATTACAGAAGGCTTCCACGTCGCTGCAATATACTGTAGCGATCAGGGACAGGCTTTTAGAGGCTTATCGTGAACTTATGCAGATGCAGATTTAGCACTTGCCTAAGCGTGTGAGGGATATACTGAAGGAGATTGGGTTGTTGTGGATAAATTAGTAGATAAACTAAAGGAATTTGGGAACCGTCTGCTGGAGTGGTGGAACCGGTTCACAACGAAACAAAAAACATTGATCATTGCGATTGTCTGTGGTGTTGTGCTGGCACTTGTTACCATTGTAACTGTGTTGAGACAGCCGCAATATGTGTTGTTACGAGAATGTGAAACGACGGCTGAGGCAGCAGAGGTCAGGGATCTGTTAGAGGGTGAAGGGCTTGATTTCAATGTATCGGATGACGGTTTGACTGTATCAATCCTGAAAACCCAGCAGTCAGATGCAAACCTGCTGCTTGGCGCAAATAATATTCAGGCTGCAAGCTATGGCATAGAAAATGTAACGGACGGAAGTTTTTCAACAACAGAATCCGATAAGCAGAAGAAATACGTGGTATATCTGCAGAAATACCTGGAACATGATGTGATTTCCAAGTTTACGGCAGTGCAGAGTGCCAGCGTTACACTGAATATTCCTGAAAATGACGGCACTTTGATTTCAACAGAGGAGGAGTCCTATGCGTGGATTCTTCTGGAATTGAAGGATGAATTTAGTTCAGAGAGCGCGGCCTATCTGGCACGTGCGGTGGCAACTGCAATCGGTAATGATACAACGAATAACATTGTAGTCATGGATACGGAAGGCAACATGCTCTTTACCGGTGATGACAATTATACAGTATCCGGCACTGCCAATGCACAGCTTTCCGTAAAGAGTGAGGCAGAACGTCTTGTGACCGGTGAGGTGCGCAAGGTGATTTTGGGAACCAATGAGTTTGATAATGTTGAGGTAGCAAGTAATCTGGTATTGGATTTCTCTACCAAGGACAAAACAGAACATACCTATACACCGGCAGATGGACAGACGCAGGGTGTGTTAAGCCATGAGGATGTATATAATTCCGAAAATACCAGCGGTACAGGCGGTGTACCGGGTACGGATTCCAATGATGATGATACAACATATGTATTGGAGGATGACACCAATTCTTCCTCCACGGTCAGCGAAGAATCCCGTGACTACCTGCCTAATGAGACAATCACTACCACGACTACACCGGCAGGTCTGATTGATTATGATAAATCATCTCTGGCGGCATCTTTGATTCGCTATAACGTGATCAGAGAAGAGGATGCCGAAACACAGGGACTTTTGGATGGTATTACCTGGGAAGAATATAAGCTGGCCAATAAAGAACGTACCAAACTGGAAGTGGATGAGGATTTCTATACGGCAGTATCCAATGCTACGGGCATTTCGGCAGAAAGTATTACGCTGGTAGCTTACAGCGAGAATGTGTTCTTTGACAAAGAGGGCTCGAGTATTACCGCAACCGATATCCTGCAGATCATATTGATTGTTGTGATCCTGGCGTTGCTTGCTTTCGTTGTTCTGCGGAGCATGCGTGGCGAGAAGCACGAAGAGGAAGAAGAAGAGTTATCGGTGGAAAACTTACTGCAGTCCACACCCGAAGTACAGTTAGAAGATATTTCGCTTGAAAATGAATCGGAAGAGCGGAGACTGGTCAATAAATTTGTGGAAGAAAATCCGGAAGCGGCAGCAAATCTGCTGCGTAACTGGTTGAATGAAGAGTGGGGGTAGGATAAATGGCAGCAAGGGCAGCAGAGGAAAAACTTACCGGACTGCAGAAAGCGGCTGTTTTATTGATCGCTCTGGGGCCGGAGAAATCCGCATCAATTTTTAAACATCTTAAGGAAGAAGAAATTGAAAGTTTAACATTAGAGATAGCCAACACCAGAAGCATTACACCACAGGTAAAGGAATCAGTGGTCAGTGAATTCTATCAGGTGTGTCTGGCACAGCAGTATATTGCGGAAGGCGGTATCAACTACGCCAAAGAGCTTTTGGAGCAGTCTTTTGGTGCCGAGAAAGCAATGGATGTTATCGGCAAACTGACGGCATCCTTACAGGTAAAACCTTTCGAGTTTGTCAGAAAGACGGATGCAACACAGCTGCTTAACTTTATTCAGGATGAGCATCCGCAGACGATTGCCCTGATCCTGTCTTATCTGTCTGCGGCACAGTCGGCACTTATTATATCAGCACTTCCGCCGGATAAGCAGTCCGACGTGGCAAAGCGTATTGCGATTATGGATAGAACAAGCCCGGATGTTATTAAGGAAGTGGAGAAAGTATTGGAATCGAAGTTATCTTCTCTGGTCAATCAGGATTACACCATTATCGGTGGTGTGGACGCTATCGTAGATATCCTGAATACGGTAGACCGTGGTACAGAGAAACACATTATGGAGACTCTGGAAATCGAAGAGCCGGAGCTTGCAGACGAGATCAGAAAGAAGATGTTCGTATTCGAAGATATCCTGCTGCTTGATGACAGGGCGATTCAGCGTGTGTTGCGAGATGTGGATAACAGTGATCTTGCGATTGCCCTGAAAGGTTCCAATGAGGAAGTACAGAATGCAATCTTTAATAACTTGTCCAAACGTCTGGCTGTCATGATTAAGGAAGATATGGAATTCATGGGTCCTGTACGTATGAAGGATGTGGAAGAGGCACAGCAGAAGATTGTAAATATTATCAGAAAACTGGAAGACTCTGCTGAAATTGTTATCTCCAGAGGCGGAGGTGACGAGATCATTGTCTAGGAATCTATATAAGTCGTATTGGGTAGCAGTAGACGAAGATGACAAATGTATTATTGACAGTAATTCCCGTGTCTCGCAGAGAATTGAGGAATGGGAAGCTATTCATCAGAGACAGCAGGCACAAAATGCTGAATATGATGAGAATGGTGAAGAAGATGCTGAATTTGTAAGCGGTCTGGGTGGAGAAGCCATTGATGCACTGCTTGCTGATGGGGAAGCCGGTGAAGAAAGCAGAGGCGGTGTTATTAAGGCGGCATCTGTCGACCAGGGACCGGATCTGGAAGAAATAAGGGCGCAGGCGCAGGAGATAATTGATTCGGCGCAGGCAGAAGCAGACGAAATCAAAGAAGCAGCCCGGCACGAGATAGAGACTGAGCGCCGCACGGCGATTGAAGCGGGCAGACAACAGGGTTATAACGAGGGCTATCAGCAGGGACTTTCAGAAGCTGATGAAATGAAGCAAGCTGTGGAAGCTGAGAAACATGAGCTGGAAGCAGACTACGAACAATTGGTGGAGGAACTGGAGCCCCGGTTTGTTGATGCCATTACTGCAGTTTATAATCATATTTTTAATGTGGATCTGTCAGACAACAGAGATATCCTGGTGCATTTGATCGATTCTACCTTGAGGAAGGTGGAGAGCAGCAGGACTTTTATTGTACATGTTTCTTCAGAGGATTATCCTTATGTAAATATGCAGAAGCAGTCCCTGGTGGAAGGAGCAATAGCAGGAAGAGGTATTATTGAGATCATAGAGGATATTGCGCTTTCCAAAGGTGCATGTCTGATTGAAACGGATGGCGGAATCTTTGATTGCGGTATTGGTACGCAGTTGGAAGAACTGACGAAAAAATTACGTGTGTTATCTTTTGAAAACGACACATGACCGTTATGCGAGAGTGATGTGACCGATGGAAGCAGCGATTAATTTTGATAAATACAGTAAAATAGCGGATGAAACTTTTTTTAAAAAGATGGGACGGGTCGAAAATGTGGTCGGGCTTACCATTGAGTCAGCAGGACCGGAAGCCAAACTTGGAGATCTGTGCAGGATATATCCGGCGGATGAAGCTTATGCTCCAATTGCGGCAGAGGTGGTCGGATTCAAAGACCGCAAAACACTTCTGATGCCCTGTGATAAGACGGATGGTATCGGACTTGGATGTGTGGTGGAAAACACAGGTGAACCTTTGACGGTTCCTATAAGTAATGACCTTTTGGGCAAAGTGCTGGACGGACTGGGAAGAATTGACGGACAGTATTTGCAGGGGACATCCTATCCGGTAGAGGCGCAGCCTCCGGACCCAATGAGCCGTGAGATCATTTCCGAAGTTCTGCCCCTTGGTGTTAAGGCCATAGATGGTCTGATGACTGTGGGAAAAGGACAGCGTATCGGCATTTTTGCCGGTTCCGGTGTGGGTAAATCGACTTTGATGGGTATGTTTGCCCGCAACACGAAAGCGGATATTAATGTCATTGCTCTGATCGGAGAGCGTGGCAGAGAGGTGCGTGAGTTTGTAGAGCGTGACCTTGGAGAAGAAGGTATGAAACGTTCTGTCGTCGTTGTGGCGACTTCCGATAAATCAGCATTGGAGAGAAACAAGGCTGCCAAAACGGCTACTGCAATCGCGGAGTATTTCAGGGATCAGGGCAAAGATGTTCTGCTTATGATGGACTCTTTGACCCGTTTTTCCATGGCACAGCGGGAGATTGGACTTGCCAGCGGAGAACCGCCGGTATCCAGAGGGTATCCGCCCAGTGTATATTCCGAAATGCCCAAACTTCTGGAGAGAGCCGGTTGCGCAAGCAGAGGCTCCATTACCGGATTGTATACGGTGCTGGTAGACGGTGATGACATGAATGAGCCGATTACGGATACTGCAAGAAGTATTCTGGATGGTCATATTATGCTGAACCGTAAGCTTGCCCATAAGAACCATTATCCGGCGATTGACGTGTTACAGAGTATTTCCAGATGTATGAGCCAGATTGTGGACAAGGAACACAAGAGTCTTGCCGGTAAATTAAAGAATGTGCTGGCAACCTATAATGAGGCCGAGGATCTGATCAATATCGGCGCTTATAAGAGTGGCAGTAATCCGAATATTGACTATGCGATATCGAAGATTGATGCCGTTAATGAATTCCTGTTACAGGATGTAGATGCCAAATATGACTATGAACAGGCAGTAGACCTACTCCGGGAACTTTTTGCAGAATAGAGCACCGTGGCAGGAAAATAAGAGGTATCGGTCATGGCGAAATTCAGATATAGAATGCAGAGCATTCTGAATATCAAGTATCAGCTGGAGAATCAGGCCAAGATGGACCTTGGCAGGGCACAGGTCAGACTGATGGAGGAAGAAGAGAAGCTTCAGACGCTCATAGACAGGAAAGAAGCGTATCTTGAAGAGGGACGACGGATGAGGAGTAAGACGCTCCACGTCAGCGAGCTTCGGGATAACAGCAATGCTGTGAGTGTTATGGATGAAATGATCGACAGGCAGAAAGAACAGGTTGCCAAGGCAGAGGAAGCTGTGGAGGCGGCAAGAGTCAGACTGCAGGAAGTCATGCAGGAACGTAAGATGCATGAGCGGCTCAAGGAGAAAGCGTTAGAGCAGTTCAGGCGTGAGGAGAATGCTGCAGAGTTTAAATCTGTGGATGAACTGACCAGTTATACTTACGGACAGCGTGGAAAAGAGGAATAAAGATGGCAGATGAACTTTTAAACAGCCAGGTGGATACCAAGGCGGAGAAGAAACGTTTAAAAGATGAACGAAAGAAAATAAAGGAAGAACAGAAAGCACAGAAGAAAGAAGCAAAGCAGCGTGCCAAGGAGATTTCACAGCAGGAGGCTAAGCTTTCCGAGGATGAAGAAGCCGGTGGTGTGTCTGTATTTCTGGTAACAGTTGTTATTGTTGTAATCTGGATTGCAATTTTGTGTCTGTTGATCAAACTGGATGTAGGCGGCTTCGGTTCGGGTGTGCTGGCACCGGTGCTTAAGGATGTACCGGTCATTAACAAAATACTGCCGGCCGAATCAGTGGTAACCACCGATGATGAAGAGGCTTATGGCGGTTATACAAGTCTGAGAGAAGCAGTGGATTATATCAAGGAACTGGAATTAGAGTTGGAAGAGGCACAGTCTGCCAGCAATGTGAATTCGGAAGAGGTTGAACAGCTTCAGGCAGAGGTTGAAAGATTGCAGACTTTTGAGGATGCACAGGTTGAATTTGAGCGTATCAAGACGGAATTTTATGAGGAAGTAGTATATGCTGAGAATGGTCCGGGACCGGAGGAGTATCAGAAGTATTATGAATCCATGGACCCCGCTACGGCAGAATATCTGTATAAACAGGTGGTACAGCAGGTAGAAGAAGATAAGGAAATACAGGATTATGCCCAGGCATATGCGGAGATGAAGCCGAAAGAAGCTGCGGGAATTTTTGAATCCATGACAGACGATCTGGAACTGGCAGCGAAGATACTGGATCAGATGAGCGCCGAGGACAGAGGTAAGATCCTGGGTGTTATGGACCCTGAGGTAGCTTCCCGCCTGACAAAGATCATGGACCCTGATTCATAGAAAATTTCTATTGAAAAGGCAATTCGAATCGTCAAACAGTTGTGATAAAATGCTTTAGGAAATTGGATAAAAAGCCGATATATTTCATGTGGACAACCACATGTGATATATAGATGCCGTGAGGCAGAGAACCTTGAAAATTAAAGAAAGGAGGAAGAGGAATGACTGTAAACAATGTGAACGCTCTATTGAATTATACCGCTGGTCAGAGTACTCAGACAGGAAATGGTCGGGAAGCGGCAGTCAGTGAAAGCTTTGACAAGCTTATGACGAAGATGAGTGATCAGCTTACAGATTTGCAGTCCGTGACAGATGGCAGCCGGAAGGAAGTGCAATCAACCGTTACAGCCGCCAATGCGCAGAAGGATACGATGTCTGAAGACGGTGGCAGGCAGATTTCCAAAACGGATTCCACACAGTCGGACAAAACCCGGGATACAGAGCAACAGGATGGAAAGAAAGAAGTTGCGAAGGATACTGAGGATGTCAAAGCTGAAAATGTGCAGGAAGAAGTTGAGAGAAAAGGCGAAGAACTGGTACAGGACATCGCAGAGGAGATGGATGTGACACCGGAAGAGGTAGAAGCAGCCATGGAAGTGCTTGGTCTGACAGTGATGGAGCTTTTTGATCCGGATAATCTGAAACAAGTGTTATTGCAGCTTACAGGCAGTACAGACGAGTTATCGCTTGTGACCAATGAGACACTTTATGACAGTCTGCAGACTTTGTTACAGACATCAGAGGAAGACCTTGGTATGTTAGCCGAGGAACTTGGTATCAGCACGGAAGAACTGAAGTCGCTGCTGGAACAGATGGTTTCCGAACCGGTTGAATCCGAGATGCCCAATGTACAGGACGTAACAGCCGATCAGGAGCTCCCTGAGTTGAATCTGGAGGGTATGAAAGATTATACGGTATCCGTTCATCGGGATGGCGAGACAGTGCAGATGAAAGTTACTGTAGATGATGCAAGCGGAGCAAAGAGTGTTGCCGAAACAGTAACAGATACGCCTAAGACTGAGGCAAATGGATTTTCCGGGAATAAGGGAAACGGTGCTTCTGATCCGGGTAATCATTCAGAAGGCAGCACAGCAGGAAATGCCTTATTGCAAACGAACGGACAACAGCCTGAGATTACTGAGGCACAGACATCAGAACCTGTATTCCAATCATCCCAGACCCAGGAAATCATGGATCAGATTGTGGAGTACATGAAGGTCAATTTAAAGGCTGATACACAGGAAATGGAAATGCAGCTTCATCCGGCAAGCCTTGGTACGGTAAATGTACAGGTTGCGGCTAAGGATGGAATACTCACAGCACATTTCACAACGCAGAATGAAGCAGTTCGTGCAGTAATTGAAACACAGTTAATTCAGTTGAAGGCCCAGTTTGAAGAACAGGGAATTAAAGTAGATGCGGTAGAAGTTACAGTTGCCAACCATGCTTATGGCGAACAGTATTCAGAGCAGAATGAGAATACTGAGCAGGAGCAGGGCAAAGCCGGGAAGAAAGCCAGAAGGATCAATCTGGATGAAATGAATGCAGAGGTTGATCTGGAAGAAATGGAAGATTCCGAGCGCATTGCTGTAGAGATGATGCAGGTAAACGGCAACACAGTGGACTATATGGCATAGACCTGACGAACAGAAAGGAGTGAGAAAATGGGTGTCGTAGGACAAGTAGAAGACGGTAAATTGGTACAATCCAATTCAGCAGCTTCCATAGCAAATAAGAGCAGTGAAGTCAAGACCGGCAATTCCAGTCTGGATAAGGATGCTTTCTTGCAGCTTCTGGTAGCACAGATGAAATATCAGGACCCGCTGGAACCGACTTCAAACACAGAGTATATTTCCCAATATGCAACTTTCTCAGAACTTGAACAGATGCAGAACATGAGCGCATCTTTGGAATTATCCAGAGCATCTGCACTGGTAGGTGAAACGGTACTGATGAAGATTACAGACAGTACAGGCAGAACCACATCTGTACAGGGTAATGTGGATTATGTTGTATATGAGAATAATAAAGCATATCTTTCCATCAACGGAGAGTTATATTCCATGGATGATCTGGATACAGTAGCAGATCCTACTTATCTGGAAGCCTATAAGCTTGCAGCAGAGTTCCTGAATATATTCAATAAACTTCCTGCAATCGGCGCTTTATCCTTAGAGGACAGAGAGAAGGTAGAGAAGCTGGATGAAATGTATCAGAACATGACCGATTATCAGAAGAACTTTATTACCGATGATCAGGTAGATGATCTGGAGGAATACGTCAGCAAGATGAGAGATATTGTAGCAATTGCCAAAGCAGACGGAACTCTTGAAGAAGAGGAAACGGCTGAGGAAGAGGAAACCACTGAGGAAGTATAGTGGAGAACTTGTAGTTATCTCAAGGAGGAGAGAATATGAAGGTTCAAGGCAATCAATTCCTTTCCATAGAGCAGCTGCAGGATCAGTATTTTAATCGTAACAGACAGCAGAGCGCAGCACTGACTAGTGACGGACGAAGCTTTCAGGATATTCTGACAGGTAAGACTGACAGTGCGAAAGAGGCAGAAGAGATTAAATTCTCCAAGCATGCTGCCAATCGTCTGGTAGACAGAAATATTGAGTTGACCAAAGACCAGGTGGAACGCCTGAATCAGGGAGCAGCCAAGGCAGGCGCGAAAGGAATTAATGAATCACTGGTTATAGTCGATTCTCTCGCATTTATTGTGAATGTACCGAACCATACGGTGATCACAGCGATGGATCAGACAGAAACCAATGAAAATGTATTTACTAATATTGATGGAGCCGTAATTATGTAGCCGGACCTTTACGGAGGCTTATGTTCCTGACTGACAGAGGGAACAGGACGGTTTCGATTAGAATAAGGAGGTCATTTCACTATGATGAGATCACTTTTCTCTGGTGTGGCAGGTCTTAAAACACATCAGACAAGAATGGACGTTATCGGTAATAACATTGCCAACGTCAATACAACTGCATACAAGTCACAGTCCATGGTATTCAGTGACTTATTATACCAGACAACACAGTCCGCATCCGGTGCCAATGCAGCAACCGGACGAGGCGGTATCAACCCGAGACAGATTGGTCTCGGTTCTAAGACAGGTGCTATCTCTACTGCAATTACGCAGCAGGGTTCTGCACAGTCTACCAACAACCCGTTTGATATTATGATTACGGGAGAATCCTTCTTCATTGTAAGCAATGGTTCCCAGAACTTCTTTACAAGAGATGGTTCCTTTACCGTTGATGGTGCAGGTAATCTGGTTATGTCTACTACCGGTTATAAGGTAATGGGATGGCAGGTAGATCCGGAGACAGGAGATATCAAGGCTGATACCGTATCCGCACTGCAGATCATGAGCGAGAAGAATCTGGTGGCAGATCCGGAAGCTACTTCCAAGGCATATGTGGCAGGTATTCTGGATAAATATGATACCAATGTCAACAGTACATCCGGTAAGATTTTGACCTTATCTTTCTTTGATAATTTGGGATATACCTATACGGCTAAGTTCAGTATCCACAGCAAGGGCTCTGAAGGAAAGTATCGTGTACAGCTTGACGATATCATCGACAGTGATGGCGTATCTCTGGTGAAGAGATATAATCTGTCCAGTATTGATCAGATTGCCAGTTTTGGTAGCGATTCTGTTAAGACAACTACCAGTCTGTATGGTATGGATGAGAATGCGGAATATAAGCTGGATGGTGGTAAGAATGTATTTAAGATGAAGCTGGCAATGTCTGAGATTCTTGATAAATTTTCAGATAATGCTATGGTTACAGCGGCTGGCAATGATGTTGAGGTTACAGGTATTACTGAGGGGAGCACTGTTGCTGCCGGTACCGATGTAACTGTAAAGGGAAAAGTAACACTGAGCCAGAGCCAGTTAGAGAGTGAGCCCTATAACCTGATTTATTATAATAATGAATATTATACCAAGAAAAGTGGAGTGCCTGCTGACGCACCGATAGCAGACAAAATTGCAGATAAGGTTGTAAATGGTACAGCTAATACAGGGGAAGTTTCATGGAAGGACGCTCTTGCCAGCATGAAAGGATTGGATTCTGTAGACAGCATCAATGTAACAACCGGTGCCAATGGTACAGACCGTACGCTGGAATTCACGGCAAAGTTTGCAACCAAACAGGAATCCGTATATTCCACAGGTAGCTTTGGTGTAACCTTAACAGATGAGAAGGACATTTTGAAGCAAGTATATCACTTGGAAGATGGAGATGGCAAAACTTATTCCATCGATTACGTGGCTCCGGACGGTTCCGCACAGATTATTACCACGGAGAATAATCGTGGTTACGAATTGGTATTTGATGTTGACAATGGTCATTTCTCCTATGTGGGAAGCCAGGATAATGATACAGTGGCACTGACTTTTAATGCGTCTGCATCATCTTTGTCTGGCGACAACGTCAGCCTGACTCATTTCAGCAATATAGACATTGATTTCTCAAGCTCCAACATGTTTAACAATGGTGGTACTTCTACCATTGGTGCAACAAGCGGTGCAGGAGATGAGAACAACACGGGCAGCGGCCGTAAGCGTGGTGAGATGATTGGTATTGAAGTAGGACAGGATGGTAGGATTACCGCTTCTTATGACAACGGTATGAGCAAGCTGTTGGGACAGATTTCGGTAGCTAATTTTGCGAATGCATCCGGTCTTGCCAAAGCAGGAGACAACCTGTACTCTGCAACGATGAACTCCGGTGAGTTCGATGGTGTAGGCGTGGATATTACTTCCGGTGACGGCTCCATGACATCCGGTGTACTGGAGATGAGTAACGTGGATCTGTCTTCCGAGTTTACCACAATGATTACCACCCAGCGTGGTTTCCAGGCAAACAGCCGTATTATCAGCGTGTCTGATACAATGCTGGAGGAACTTGTTAATCTGAAGAGATAGTGATTGCTATGAATCACGGTAAAGAGGAACTTTCTTGTCGAATTATGGGAAAGTTCCTCTCTTTTTATGCTTTTGGAATGACTGTATATATTTTAACGGTGTTTGTACAAAAAAATTTTGCAGTTTCTGTAGATGTATGGTAAAATAAGAACGTTCTATAGTGTTTATTGCTATGGAGTTGAATTTACATATAGGGGTATACAATGATAGAAGTTACGAAAATTAATGGTGTCAAAGTGCTTGTTAATCCGGATCTGTTGGAGTTGGTCGAGGAAACGCCTGACACTGTCTTGTCTTTTACAACCGGGCGGAAAATAATTGTAAAAGAAAGTAGACAAGAAGTGAAAAATTTAGTAAAATCGTATAGAAAGGATATTTTTGCAAATTAGTGTAAAAACGGGTGGATATAGATGGATATAGCTTCAATTCTAGGTTTGGTAATATGTTTTATCCTGATGATTTTCGGTATCGTTTATGGTAAGGAATTCTCGGTTATCATTCGTTTCCTGGATGCACCGTCCGCACTTATTACCTTTGGCGGTTCTTTCATGTGTATTCTTGCAAGTAATACGCTTCAAAGTTTTGTAGCCGGTCTTAAGAGTATTACTTTGATTTTTAAGACATCAACGATGAATGTTCCTGAAATTATTCAGAAAATTATAGATTTATCCAATGTAGCACGTAAGGAAGGTCTTCTTTCATTGGAAGAAGCCGCGGGAGATATTGATGATGAGTTCCTTAAGAAAGGAATCCTGCTGATCGTCGATGGTACTGATCCTGAATTAGTACGTGCGATTATGGAAACTGAACTTGTCAGCGTAGAAGATCGACACAAAGAGAAGATCGGATTCTGGGAGAACCTTGGAGCAATGGGTCCTGCCTGGGGTATGATTGGTACTTTGATCGGTCTTGTTAACATGTTACAGGATATGAACGATCCTTCATCAATCGGTCCTTCTATGGCGGTTGCCCTTATTACCACATTATATGGTTCTATTCTTGCCAACTGGATTTGTGCACCGGTGGCTACTAAGCTGAAAAGCAAGAATGCGGAAGAAATGATGATGAAGGAAATAGAGATAGAGGGTCTTTTATCTATTCAGGCAGGAGAGAATCCTCGTGTTATTGAGGAGAAGCTGAAATCCTTCTTAGCACCGAAGGACAGACAGACTCCGAATGAGGAAGGCGGAGGTGAGGCAGATGGCTAAGAGAAAGCCGGAAGAACCCCCAAAAGGCGCACCTGCGTGGCAGTCGACTTTTGCGGATCTGATGAATCTGTTACTCTGCTTTTTCGTGTTGCTGTTTTCCATGTCTACAGTGGATGCAAAGAAATTTGATGAAGTGGTAGCATCCTTTAACCAGACATTTTCGATTTTTACGGCAGGAGCAACGGCAATAGGCGACGGTATCTTGATCAGCAATGGTGTCAGCCAGTTGAATGAGCTGGATGAGTATATTAACAGTACCGGTAAGATGGATAACGGTGAGATCGTATCTGAGGATGTAGCGAAAGCACAGAAGCAGTTGGAAGAAGCTCAGATGGAAGAAGCTGAGAAAATGGCTGAACAGATACAGGAAGCTGTGGATGAGCGGGAAATGGATGAGAATGTTGATGTGGAATTTACTGCTCAGTATGTACAGCTTACATTAAAAGGTGCATTGTTATTTGATTCCGGAAGCGCACAGCTGAAGGAAGAAGCCAAGCCGGTATTGGATCAGGTTGGCGTGATTTTGGAGAAATATGCACAAGGCACTGTTGAGATAGAAGGACATACGGATAATGTACCAATGTCGGGTGCCAAGTATTCGAATAATGATGAATTAAGTGATGGACGATCTTTATCGGTGTTCAATTATCTTTTGTCTATTACTGATTTAGATCCGGCAATGTTTAAGCATGCCGGCAGAGGTGAATATGTACCAATTGCAGACAATGCTACAGCTGAGGGACGTGCAAAGAACAGAAGAGTTGAAATCAAGATATATACTCCTCTCAGCTCTTATTAATATAGGTAGAAGGAGAATGGTACAGTTATGAAGAAGAATATGATTTCCATTATTATTTTAGCCTTGCTTGTTGTAAACATTGTGCTGACAGCGATCATGATGTTTAGTGTAACGAGCGCTTCTAAGAAGACAGCTGCGCTGGTGGATAATATCGCTACAGCGCTTGATCTGGAACTGACAGCCCGGAATGGAGATGAAGAAGAGGCTGAAGCGGTAATTCCGATGACCGATACAGAGACCTATCAGATTTCAGAATCTATGACGATTCCACTGAAGGCAAGTGAAGGAGACGACAAGGCTCATTATTGTTTAGTGTCAGTTACTTTATCTATCAATACCAAGGATGAAGGCTATAAAACATATGGTTCTGACCTGTCGGCGCAGGAGAGCCTGATTAAGAGCGAGATTAATAATATTATTTCAAGCTATACAATGGAAGAGGTCAGAGATAATCAGGAACAGATCAGACAGGAAATTCTTGAGAAAGTACAGACCATGTTTGACTCCGAGTTTATCTACAATGTGTCCTTTAGTGACATTATGTTCCAATAGAACCACAGGAGGTGAACTTTCGTGGGCGAGGTACTATCTCAAAATGAGATTGATAATCTGCTCGCCGCGCTAAGCAGCGGTGAATTAGATGCAGATGATATGAATGATGCCAGTGACAAACAGGTCAAGAACTATGATTTTAAGCGTCCGACAAAGTTCTCCAAAGAGCATCTGCGTACACTGGAAATTATATATGAGCATTACGGAAGATTACTCTCAACGAATCTTCCGGTTTACCTTAGAAAGAATATACAGGTTTCCGTAGCAAGTTCCGAGACGGTTATTTTTTCGGAATTTACCAACGCTCTTTCCAATCCCGTAATATTAGGAATTGTAAACTTTCAACCGTTGGGAGGTACAATCCTGATAGAGTTGGCAGCGCAGTTGGGATTTGCGATTATAGACAGAATGTTAGGCGGTGCGGGAGATCCTCTGGAAAAGAACAGGGATTTCACGGAAATAGAGATGACGATCATAGAGAAAATGATGGTAGTCTGTATGCAGCTTATGCGTGAACCGTGGAAAAATGTGGTTGACATTAATCCGGTCATGGAACGGATTGAGACCAATTCCCAGTTTGCACAGGTTATTGCACCAAATGATATGATTGCAATTGTTACTTTGAATATGAAAATAGGGGATGTAGAGGGCTTCATGAATGTATGTCTTCCCTTCTTCACATTAGAGAATGTTATGGATAAGCTGAATACCAAATACTGGTACGCTAACATGCAGGAGAAGAATGAGGAAGAGTTCCAGGAGAATATAGAAGCGCTTATCAAGAGAGTTGATGTTCCGGTCAAAGCAGCACTTGGCAAAACGAATATATCTGTTAATGATTTTGTCAATCTGCAGATCGGCGATATCATACGATTAGATACCGATGTAGATCAGGATTTGACAGTTTATGTCGGTAATATTAAAAAATTCACCGCATTACCGGGCTCCAGCAAAGATAAATATGCTGTCAGAGTAACGTCGGTAATTAGAGAGGGGGAATAGAAAAGCATGGACGGAATGTTATCACAAGATGAAATAAATGCGCTCTTAAGCGGTATGGATGCACCAAGTGATGTAAATGAAACCGAGGAGCCGGCAGCGGCACCTGCAGAGGAACCGATCTCATCCGGCGGTGCCAAGGTAGATGAATCGCTCTTGTCAGACATTGAGAAGGATGCGATTGGTGAAGTGGCCAATATCAGTATGGGTTCTTCAGCAACCACGCTGTATTCACTTGTTAACCGTAAGGTAAATATTACAACTCCTATTGTTACACTGGCAACATGGGAGAATGTATTGTCAGAATATGAGAAGCCATGTGTATTTATTCAGATTAAATATACGGTAGGTTTAGATGGATCAAATATTCTTGTATTGAAAGAGCATGATGTAAAGGTCATCACGGATCTGATGATGGGTGGTGATGGCAGTAATACAGACGGAGAACTGGGAGAATTACATCTGAGTGCAATCTCTGAGGCGATGAACCAGATGATGGGTTCAGCAGCCACATCTCTTTCTACCATGCTTGGTAAGATGATTGATATCAGCCCGCCGGATGCAAGCCTTGTTGATCTTACCGCTTTCAAATCCGGTGGCGATATAGCTGAATTCCTGGAGGGAACCTTCGTTAAGATTGCATTCCGTATGCAGATCGATGACCTGGTCGACTCCACAATCATGCAGCTATATCCGATTGATTTCGCAAAAGAACTATACAACACCTTTATAAGTAGTCAGAGTGGTGGAGAAACACCTGCATCTGCACCGGAACCCACACCCACACCTGCACCGCAGATGGCAGCACCAACACCTGCACCTACAGCTGCACCACAGATGGATATGAGCCAGATGGGTATGGGACAGATGGGAATGCCGCAGATGCAAATGGGAATGCCGCAGATGGGGATGCCTCAAATGCAGATGGGAATGCCACAGATGCAAATGGGAATGCCGCAGATGGCAATGCAGCCTAATATGAATATACAACCTGCACAGTTCCAGAGTTTTACCAATGATTTTAATCCGATGCAGAGTCAGGAGAATATTAGTCTGATCAAGGATGTACCCTTGGAGGTTACCGTAGAACTGGGTAGAACTTCTAAATCCATTTCGGATATTCTGGATTTTGCTCCGGGTACTATTATCGAATTGGATAAGATTGCCGGCGAACCGATTGATGTATTGGTTAATGGCAAATTCGTTGCAAAAGGTGAAGTCGTAGTAATCGAAGAAAGCTTTGGTGTTCGAGTAACTGAAATTATCAAATAATGTGAAATAGGAGAAGAAAGATGGCAAAAAATATTTTAGTATGTGATGATGCAGCGTTCATGCGTATGATGATCAAAGATATCCTTACAAAAAATGGATATAATGTAGCCGGAGAAGCTGAAAATGGAGCTAAGGCAGTTGAGAAATACAATGAACTGAAACCTGATCTTGTGCTGATGGATATTACAATGCCTGAAATGGATGGCATCCAGGCACTCAAGAAAATCAAAGAGTGTGACCCGGCTGCTATGGTTATTATGTGCTCTGCGATGGGACAGCAGGCCATGGTTATTGAATCTATTCAGTCCGGCGCCAGAGACTTTATTGTAAAGCCTTTCCAGGCAGACCGTGTGTTAGAGGCTGTTAAGAAGGTAGTGGGATAATGATACTTGCAGTATCGGACAGAACAGACTCCTATATACAGTTCCTTACTGTATTGATTATCTTTGTATTTGTGTTGGCCCTTACCTATTGGGTTACCAAATGGACGGCGGGATACCAGAAGAGTAAATCCACTGGTGCAAATATGGAGCTGATTGATGCCATGCGGCTGACCAACAATAAGTATGTCCAGATTATCAGAATCGGACAGAAATATCTGGCGGTTGCGGTCTGTAAAGATACTGTTACAATGTTGACAGAAATTCCTGAGGATGAACTGTGCATATCCGAGGGAGAGGTGACGAAAATATCTTCTTTTCAAGATATTTTATCAAAAGTACAAAGAAGTAATGTTCTGGAAAAAGAAGATGGGCGAGACGAATGAAGAAATATTTTTCCGGATTTAATTTGGCAAAGTTGGTATGCCTGCTGTTAATGGCAGGCATATTGTGTCTTAGTCAGAAAACAACGGCATATGCAACAAGTGATACTCCTTACCGGGAGTCCAATCTGACAGGTACCAATGAAGAGAGGACCAATATAGAAGAACCCGGAACATCTGAAAATGCCGACGATTTATCTGAATTGAATATTGCCAATACGGTGACGGTTACATACAACAATGGTAATGGTAGTGTGAATGGCGCCTTGCGTATTCTTGTGATCCTTACCTTAATTGCTATTGCACCGTCATTGATTATTATGTTAACCTCGTTTACCAGAATTATCATTGTTCTGCATTTTACGAGGCAGGCACTTAATACACAGACGGCACCGCCTAACACAGTTTTGATAGGCATTGCCCTCTTTTTGACGTTCTTTATTATGCAGCCTACATTAACCACAATCTATACAGAGGCGGTTGTTCCATTTGAGGCGGGAGAACTGGATCAGGAGGAAGCGATTGAGAAAGCAGCCGAACCGCTTAGGGAGTTTATGTACCGGCAGACCCAGAAGAAGGATGTCAGTCTTTTTATGGAACTGAACCGGACACAGTGGAATGGCGAATTGTCTGAAATTCCAATGAGTGTTCTGGTTCCCAGTTTTATAATCAGTGAGCTGCGGACGGCTTTTATCATTGGATTTCTGATTTATATACCTTTCATAGTGATAGATATGGTTGTGGCATCTACCTTGATGAGCATGGGTATGATGATGCTGCCGCCGACTACCATTTCCATGCCGTTTAAGATTTTGCTCTTTGTGTTGGCAGATGGCTGGTATCTGGTAATTAAAGGGCTGGTAGAAAGCTTCTATGTTTATTAGTCGTATGAATAAAGCTTGGGAAAGGAAGGAAAGACATGACAGTAAATGACGTCACCGCCATTGCCTCAGAGGCACTTTATACGATCATTAAATGTGCAGCGCCGCTTCTGCTTGTGTCATTGATTGTAGGTCTGATTATCAGTATCTTTCAGACAGTTACTTCCATTCAGGAGCAGACACTTACTTTTGTTCCGAAGATTCTGGCAATTTTCTTAACCCTTATCCTGCTGGGACACTGGATTATGAATACAATAGTGGAATATATGACGAATCTGTGGCTGAACTTTAGTACCTATATCAGATAAAAGAAAGTGACAGAATGATAAATATTACTTTTACATATGCAGATTTAGAATATTTTTTATTGATTCTTGTCAGGATTTCCTGTTTTATCTTTATATCACCTTTCTACGGTATGACAGGAGTACCAAGAAGGGTAAAGATAGGACTTAGTATTTTCATCGCGTATTTGGTATTTAATGCGATTGACCACAATGCAGTGGTCTACGACAGCCTGCTTGAGTATGCGATTATTGTCATGAAGGAAGCGCTTACAGGATTTTTGATTGGCTGGGGTGCTCAGATATGCACTGCGGTAACGTCCCTTGCCGGTAGCATTGCGGATATGGAGATAGGTGTTTCCATGGTATCTTTGTTAGATCCGGCTACGAAAGAGCAGGCAACCTTCAGTGGTGTGTTTTATCAATATCTTTTTACTTTATTTATGATTACTACAGGTATGTACCGGTACCTGTTACAGGCATTGATAGATACCTTTACTTTAATACCGATTAATGGTGCAGTTTTTAAGACGGAGTCTTTAACGGAATCGGTTATTATGTTTATGTCGGATTATATTACGATCAGTTTCCGCATTATTCTTCCGATTTTCTGTACCATGATTATTCTCAACGTAATTCTTGGTGTACTTGCCAAGGTATCTCCGCAGCTTAATATGTTTGCTGTGGGTATGCAGCTTAAGATACTGGCAGGATTGGGAATTATGTTTTTGACAGTCAGAATGCTGCCCGGAGCAGCAGATTTTGTATTTACGGAAATGAAAAGAATGATTGTATCTTTTGTGGAGGGGATGATGTGATCCTACAATATAATCTCCAGTTCTTTGCCAAGGATGGTCCCGGCGGAGAGAAAACAGAAGAGCCTACCTCCAAGAAATTGGAGGATGCCCGTAAGGAAGGACAGGTTGCCAAGAGTAAGGAGGTAACCAGTGCCTTTGAGCTGATGGCGGTTTTTGCATTACTATACATCTGGGTTGAGAGCATGGGTACCTATTTTATCGGGAATATATATGATATTTATTCCCAGATCCCGGAAACGATCAAGATGTATGACGGCAATGTACCGGAACAGACCATCAGTGCTATTTTTATTAAGTCAATGACCAGGGTGCTGTTGATTTTAGCGCCCTTTCTGATAGTTGGTGTGATCGTAGCATTTGTGTGCAGTGTGGTACAGGTTAAATGGAAACCGACCAGTAAGCCAATGCAGCCGAAATTTAGTAAATTGAATCCGGTCAGTGGATTTAAGCGTATTTTCTCGGTTAATTCCCTGGTGGAGCTTTTGAAATCCATCTTAAAGATCGGACTGATATCCTATGTTGTGTATTCTTATCTGAAGAAGAATATGCCGCCCATATATCTTTTTTATGATATACCGCTGCAGCAGGGAGTTGCGATGGTAGGTTCACTGGTCGTCAATCTGGGACTTCGTATTGCAGCATGGTATATGATCATTGCTATTCTTGACTTTGCTTATCAAAAGATCAAGTTCAAGAAAGATATGAGGATGACCAAGCAGGAAGTGAAGGATGAGTATAAGAATCAGGAAGGTGATCCCCAGATAAAGGGTAAACAACGTCAGAGAATGCAGGAAGCATCCAGACGACGTATGATGCAGAAGCTTCCTGAGGCAGATGTAGTCATTACAAACCCGACACATTTTGCAGTGGCGATAAAATATGATCCGGATCTGTATGATGCTCCTTATGTAGTAGCGAAGGGCGCCGATTATCTTGCACAGAAGATTAAGGATACTGCGAAAGAACATCATATAGAGATTGTAGAGAACAAACCGTTGGCGCGTATGTTGTACGCCAATGTAGAAGTGGGCAGCGTTGTGCCGCCGGAGTTATATCAGGCGGTGGCAGAGGTACTGGCCTTTGTATACCATTTGCAGGGTAAAGTATAAAGGTGAGAAAAGGATCAATACAGAATAGGGAAAGGAGGAACATAAGATGGGAAATCTGAAGAAAGCTGATATCGGCGTAGCTGCATATGTGCTTGCCGCATTTATTATGCTGATCGTGCCGATTTCATCGGGACTTCTGGATGTGCTTCTGGCTTGTAATATCGCCATAGCATTTACCATCATGTTTGGCTGTATGTTTGCCAATGAAGTGTTGAATATGTCCTATTTCCCTACGATTCTCTTGTTTACTACGGTATTCAGAATTGCACTGAATGTTTCTTCTACCCGTTTGATTCTGACCACCGGTGATCCCGGTAACGTGGTACAGACCTTCGGTCAGTATGTTGGTGGCGGTGATCTGATTATTGGCGCCATCGTCTTTATTATTCTGATCATTATTCAGTTTATGATTATCAATAAAGGTTCTGAGCGTGTAGCTGAGGTTACTGCCAGATTTACACTGGATGCGATGCCCGGTAAGCAGATGGCAATTGACGCCGACCTGAATACCGGAGCTATTACGGATGCCGAGGCTAAGAAGCGAAGAGATAAGATTCAGGAAGAATCCAGCTTCTTCGGTTCCATGGATGGTGCGGTTAAGTACGTTAAAGGAGATGCTACTGCCGGTCTTATTATTACTGCCGTTAATATCGTAGGCGGTATCGCCATGGGTATAACCCGTCAGGGAATGGAACTGAATGATGCTTTGAATAAATATACGATTCTGACTATTGGTGACGGTCTGGTCAGCCAGATCCCTTCCCTGTTGATTTCTTTGTCCACAGGTATTCTCGTTACCAAGGGCTCCAAGGATGCGGATTTTGGTACGGTACTGATCAGACAGTTGTTTGGTGTGCCGAGGGTACTGTATCTTGTAGGTGCGGTTATTGCGGGACTTGGTATCGTTACACCGTTAAACACAGTGATTTTCGTTGCCCTTGGTCTTATTTTTATTATCGTTGGCAGAATTATGGCAGGCACTATAGAAACGGCTGAGATCGAGCATGAAGCAGATCAGGAAGAGGCAGCGGCGGAAGAGATCAGGCAGCCGGAGAACGTTACTTCTTTATTACAGGTTGATCCTATCGAGCTGGAGTTTGGTTATGGTATCATTCCGCTTGCCGATGTGAACCAGGGAGGAGATCTGTTAGATCGTGTTGTTATGATCCGTCGGCAGATTGCATTGGAGCTTGGTACGGTGGTTCCTATTATTCGTCTGCGTGATAATATCCAGTTGAATCCAAATCAGTACATTATTAAGATTAAAGGTGTACAGGTCAGTGAGGGAGAGATACTGTTTGACCACTATATGGCAATGAATCCCGGATATGTGGAGGAAGAGATCACAGGTATTCCTACTTTTGAACCGTCTTTCCATCTGCCCGCCATCTGGATAACGGAGGGACAGAGAGAACGTGCGGAGAGTCTTGGGTACACAGTGGTAGATCCACCGTCTATCATAGCAACCCACCTGACGGAGATTATCAGGCAGTACATAGCCGAACTGCTTACAAGGCAGGATGTACAGAATCTGGTCAACAACTTAAAAGAGTCCAATCCTTCACTTGTGGAGGAGCTGGTACCCAAGCTGCTTGGACTTGGTGAAATACAGAAGGTATTGCAGAATCTGTTGCGGGAAGGTATTTCCATCAGAGATCTGCTTACGATATTTGAGACGCTTGCTGATTATGCAGCGACGACAAGAGATACGGATATCCTGACTGAATATGTCAGACAGAGCCTGAAGAGAGCGATTTCCAATAAATTCTTCCCAGCCAATGAGACAACCAGTGTGGTAACGCTTGATCCGAAGCTGGAGCAGGAGATTATGGCAAGTGTGAAGCAGACAGAGCAGGGTGCATACCTGACGCTTGACCCTGCCAAGACGAAAGCGATTATGGATTCTGTTGGTGTAGAGGTCAAGAAGTTGGAAGATCTGGGTAAGATGCCTATTGTGATCACTTCACCGATCGTGCGTGTGTACTTTAAGAAATTGACGGAAGATTATTATAAAGATCTGGTAGTTGTATCTTATAATGAGATTGAGTCTAATATTGAATTACAGTCTGTTGGGATGGTGACAGCATAATGATAATCAAAAAATATACGGCAAAAACTGAAAATGAGGCAGTCGAGGCTGCCAAGAGAGAATTAGGAGAAGGCGTAGTCGTCATGAATGTCAAGAATGTGAAGAAAAAGGGATTCCTGGCATTTCTGAAACCACCTTTAGTTGAGGTTACGGTTGCACTGGAAGAAGAAAGCGAGAAGTACACAGCGGCGGTGTCTGCCATTAACAGTGTAATTGCTTCCAGTCAGAGCAGGGAAGCAGAACAGGATAAGGGAGTAGTGTCTGCACCGGCTGAGACTGCTGTAAAGAAAGAAAGCAGCGCTATAGAAGAGAAGCTGGACAGTTTACAATTACTGTTGGAGCAGCAGCTGCAGAAACCGGAAGAAGATAAAGAGGAAAAGGAAGGTAAAGCAGAAGCACCAAAGGAAGAAACGGAAACAGATAAATTCATGAAGCTTCTTCACCGTACCATGCTGGATAATGAAGTAGATGAGAAGTATGCCAGTGAGATTATTGAAGAGATCGGAGAGCTTAACAAGCCCAATCTGCCCTTTGACTATGCACTTGCCAATATCTATCAGAAGATGATCCTCAAATTCGGCAAGCCAAACGGTATTACCCCGGCACGAAACGGCATTAAGCTTGTGTTTTTTATTGGCCCTACCGGTGTGGGTAAGACTACCACGATTGCCAAGATCGCTTCCAAGTTCCGTGTGGATGAAAAGAAGAAGGTGGCACTTCTGACAGCAGATACTTATCGTATTGCAGCGGCTGAGCAGCTGCGTACTTATGCCAACATCCTTGAAGTTCCTTTCCGGGTAATCTATACTGTGGAAGAACTGGAAAAAGCAATGGAGGATTTCAGGGATTATGACTATCTTCTGGTGGATACGGCAGGACATTCCCATCAGAATACAACACAAAAAGATAACATGAGCGAATTTATTCATTCCATTGATGACAAGGTTGAAAAAGAGGTATATCTGGTTTTAAGCGCTACAACAAAATATCGTGATCTGATCAGTATTGCAGATTCTTATAAAGAGATGGCAGATTACAAGCTTATTTTTACAAAGCTGGATGAGACAACGACATTGGGGAATTTAATGAATTTGAGACTGTATACAGGAGCGTCTTTATCTTATGTCACTTATGGGCAGAATGTACCGGATGATATTGAAGATTTTAACCCACAGAAGACAGTTAAGAGATTGCTCGGAGGCAAGAACTAAGGAGGAGGCCTTATGGATCAGGCTGAACAACTAAGAAATATTATTAAGGCAAGCAGTCGTCCACAGCGCCCTCTGGCAAGGGTGATTACGGTTACCAGTGGCAAGGGTGGTGTCGGCAAATCCAACACAGCCATTAATCTTGCTATTCAGTTTCGTAAGATGGGGCAGAGAGTCATTATCCTGGATGCTGATTTTGGATTGGCTAATATAGAGATTATGTTTGGAACAGTACCAAAACATAACTTGTGTGATTTAATATATCAGGGTAAGAATATCAAGGATATTATTACCTGGGGACCAATGGAGGTTGGTTTTATTTCCGGAGGTTCCGGTATTGCCGGAATGTCTAATCTAAGTAGGGACTATTTGAATTATATCATCCAGAATCTGGCAGAACTGGATGAAATGGCCGATACTATTATTGTAGATACGGGGGCGGGAATATCGGATGCGGTACTGGAATTTTTGGTTGCCAGTGGAGAAATCCTTCTTGTGACTACGCCGGAGCCTACTTCTATTACAGATTCCTATTCCCTGCTTAAAGCTTTGGGCAGGCATCCGCGCTATTCCAGTGAAACGACACAGATTAAAGTGATTGCCAATAAAGTGATGAATGAAACAGAGGCAGAGGCTTTGTATGCCAAACTGGAAGCAGTAGTTGATCGTTATTTAAAGGTGCCTATTTCTTATCTTGGGATGATACCACAGGACATTCAACTGGCCAGGGCAGTTATGCAGCAGACCCCGGTGTCCTTGGATAATCCTAAGGCAAGGTCAGCGGTGGCTTATGAGGTGATAGCGGCAAAGCTGATGAATAAAGAACTGAATAAGAATGTAACAAGACGTGGTATGGCAGCGTTTTTTTCGCATATGATATCAAAAAGATAATTGTAACTTAAGGGAAAGAAACAGCAGTATAATAAAGGAGAAGTGATATGGCGAATCTTATATCCAAATATGTTGTGCCGGGATGCAGAGTTGATCTTCAGGCAATCCAGCACGCCACATCTCCGGAGGAGATAGAAGGACCGCGCAGGAGTCATCAAAGTCAGGTCTTGGATATCCTCTCAGAAGACAGGATTGAAATCTCCATGCCGATGGAAAAATCTAAATTGATTTTGCTGCCGGTAGACGGAGAGTATGATCTGTATTTCTATAGTGATAATGGTCTGTACCAATGTTATGCGAGAGTGGTAGACAGATATAAAAACAACAATTTATATGTTCTGGTGATGGATTTAACCAGTAACCTGCGCAGATATCAGCGAAGAGAATATTATCGATTCAGCTGTGCACTGGCGATGAATTCCAGACAGCTGGAGGAAGAAGAGATCTCTTTTGCAGACAAAGGAGTGGATAAGCTGATTCCGGAGCTGCCCCTGAAAAGCAGCGTTGTGGTGGATATTAGCGGAGGAGGGCTCAGGTTTGTGGCTAATTATGCCTATGAAGCACAGAGCATAATCCTTTGTAAGTACCGTTTGCTGAACAATGGCCAGGCAAAGGAATACAGTCTGCTGGGCAGAGTACTGTCAGTAAGAGAACTGGAGAACCGCAAGGGTATTTATGAACATCGTGTCCAGTATGTCAATATGGATTCAGAGGATCGGGAAGAGATCATAAAGTATATTTTCGATGAGGAACGTAAGACGTTGAAGAATCAAAAAAATTGACGGATAAAAGAGTGAAAAGCTTCGATTGGAAATAATGCAAAAGAAAATAAATGAGAGGCATAGTATGATGAAAAAAAATATATTACTTGTTGACGACTCTGCACTTATGAGAAGGGTACTGTGTGATATAATTAATAGTGATGAGAGATTTCAAGTACAGGATCGGGCCGTCAATGGGTTGGAGGCATTGGATTTACTCAGCAGAAAGACCTATGATGCGGTTGTGCTGGATGTTAATATGCCTCAGATGAACGGGCTGGAATTATTAAAAGAGTTACAGAAACGTAAGATTTCAGCAAGAATAATGATGGCAAGCACCGATACCAAGGAAGGCGCCAAGACAACATTGGATGCTTTGGAACTGGGAGCTCTTGATTTTATACATAAGCCCAATAATGCAATGGACTGTAGAAACGGTGCTTTTAAGGAAAAGATGCTTAGCATTCTGGCGGTAGTGGCAGATTCTAAAGTGCCTACTATAGGAAAGACATTTACCATGGAGGAACTGAAAACCTCCAAGAAGATGGTAGAGCTGGTCAGCAAACATGCTTCCGGTGTATTGGGTAATAAGATCGTGGCACTGGCAAGCTCCACAGGGGGTCCCAAGGCATTACAGGCGGTCATTCCAAGACTGCCCAAGAATCTGAAAGCGCCTGTTGTAGTGGTACAGCATATGCCGGCAGGTTTTACGGCATCCTTAGCTGAGAGGCTGGATTCCTTAAGCGAGGTTCATGTGAAGGAAGCGGCAGAAGGCGATATTCTGGAGGCGGGAACTGTTTATATTGCAATGGGAGGCAAACACCTGAATGTTCTGACCATGGCAAGTAAGTACAGCATTCATTACACGGACGAGCCTTCCAGAGAAGGCGTTAAGCCTTGCGCCAACTATATGTATGAGTCCTTGTGTGACAGTAAATATGATCAGATCGTATGTGTTGTTATGACAGGGATGGGAGCCGATGGTACGCAGGGTATCCAAAACTTGAAGGCAAAGAAAAAAGTCCATGTAATTGCGCAGGAGGCAAATACATGTGCGGTATACGGAATGCCTAAGAGCGTTGTAAATGCCGGATTGACAGACCAGATTGTACCGCTTGAGCAGATTGCACAGGAAATTATAATGAACGTGGGGGTAAAGTAATATGGATGTAAGTCAATATCTTGAGATTTTCCTTGATGAAACAAATGAACATTTACAGAACTTAAATACGCAGATCCTTTCTCTGGAGCAGGATCCTGAGAATATGGATACTATTAATGAGATCTTTCGTGCAGCACATTCCCTGAAGGGTATGGCAGGCACAATGGGCTATAAGAGAATGCAGACACTCACTCATGATATGGAGAATGTATTTTCTGAGGTTCGTAACGGCAATATCAAGGTAAATGCCGGTATGATAGATGTGCTGTTCCAGTGTCTGGATGCTTTGGAAGAGTATAATACCAATATCAGGGAAAGTTCCGATGAAGGACAGAACGACAATGAACCGCTGATCAAACAGCTGAATGCTATCCTTAAGGGAGAGAGTGTTGATGGCGCGGTAACGGAAGCAGCTCCTGCTAAAACGGAGCCTGCAGCTGAGAAAGCGCCTGCTGCAGAAGCGAACACGGAAGGTGCAAAGTGGCTTTCCATCAAACTGAATGAGAGTCAGCAGACTGTTTTAAAAGAAGCTGCAAAGCAGGGCAAGAAGGTATACGGTCTTACCGTTAAGGTACAGGAGTCCTGTATCTTAAAGGCTGCCAGAGCATTTTTGGTATTTAAAGCAATCGAAGAAACCAGTGAAATCATTGTTTCCGAACCTTCTACACAGGATATTGAGGATGAAAAATTTGAACTGGATTTCAGTTTGATTATCATATCGGATGCAGAATTGGATACGGTAAAAAAGGCAGCAAAGAATGTATCTGAAATTGAGGATGTTATCGGTGGTGCGATGGATATGGATTCTCTGGCATCTTCTGCTCCGGAAACTGCAGCAGAGAAAACAGCAACTACGGCTGTAGAAGCTAAGACACCTGCAGTAGCGGCAGAACCGGTTCCGGCAGAAGATGAGCATCAGCCTGCTGCGGCGGCAGCGCCTACTCCGGCGGCCAAGAAACCGGCAGCCAATAAGCCGGTGGTAAATCGGACTGTCAGAGTTGATATTGAGAAGCTGGATACGTTGATGAATCTGGTAAGTGAGCTTATCATTGCCAAGAACTCACTGGTGTCTGCTTCCACCATGACCGGAACCTCAAGTCCGGCAGTTAATGAGCAGATTGAGTATTTGGAGAGCGTTACCACATCCCTGCATGAATCTGTCATGAAGGTCAGAATGGTACCTATCGAAAGCACAGTAAATAAATTCCCACGTATGGTTCGTGATCTGCAGAAGAAATTAGGCAAGAAGATGGAACTGTACATGACCGGTGAAGACACTGAGTTAGATCGTACGGTAGTTGATCAGATTGGCGATCCTTTGATGCATCTGCTCCGTAATTCAGCGGATCATGGTCTTGAGTCTGCAGAAGTGCGTAAGGAGAGAGGTAAGCCGGAGGTCGGCTCCATTTTCCTGGATGCTTATCAGGACGGCAATAATGTAGTCATTGAAGTAAGAGATGATGGTAACGGTATTGATACGGAAGCCGTTAAGAAAAAGGCTGTTGAACGTGGAATTATTACACCTGAACAGGGAGAGAATATGAGCGAGAAGGAGATTATCAATCTTCTGTTTAACGCAGGCTTCTCTACCGCTAAGGTGGTATCCGATGTATCAGGCCGAGGCGTAGGTCTGGATGTTGTAAAATCCATGATTGAATCCTTAAGTGGTGAGGTAGAGGTTAAGTCCAAACTGGGAGAAGGAAGCTCATGGATTATCAGACTTCCGCTTACTTTGGCAATTATCCAGGCTCTTATGGTAGATATTGGTAATGAGAAGTATGCGATTTCCCTTGGCTCTATTCAGACCATTGAGGATATCTCACCTTCTGATGTGAAATTAGTACAGGCTAAGGAAGTCATTCAGTTAAGAGATCTTGTTATTCCGCTGATTCGTCTGAATGAGATTCTGGACATTGAGAGCAAGAAAGACCCGAATGATAACTTAGTTGTTGTCATTGTGAAGAAGGGTGACAAACTTGCAGGATTGGTAGTAGATGAACTGATCGGACAGCAGGAAATTGTTATCAAGTCACTTGGTAAATATATCAACAAGTGTAAAATTATCAGCGGTGCGACTGTCCTGGGTGATGGTGAAGTGGCATTGATTCTGGATGCCAATGCACTCATTTAATCAGAGGGAGGAACAGTGATATGGAAGAATTAAAAACAGTTAGTGACGTTACACAGTTCATTGTGATCAAGCTGGGCGAGGAACAGTATGGTATCGATATCAAATACATAGACAATATTGTCAGAATGCAGCATATTACCAGAGTACCTAAGGTGGACGCATATATCAAAGGCGTGATTAATCTGCGCGGTGAGGTTATTCCTGTTATGAGTATCCGCATTAAGATGGGACTGGAGCCTGATGTGGAGACAAAGTCCAGTCGTATTATCATTCTGAAGATGGAGCAGCAGGGTACTATCGGTGTGATCGTGGATGAAGTAAAAGAGGTTGTAACGCTGGAGAGCGATCAGATTGAGAAGATTGCATATGATTCTAAAGATGACAGGGACAGTTTCCTGTGCGGCATCGGTAAATGTGATGATGGCCTGATTTCTCTGTTGGATCTGAATGCAGTTGTTTTTGAAGGAGTTTAGGAGGAACTGTTGTGGGTGAAATTACCTTAGAAAAAATGTCTGATGAATATTTCGATGTCCTGAAAGAAATTGGAAATATCGGGGCAGGAAATGCCACTACGGCATTGGCACAGATGATGCAGTGCAAGGTAGATATGGCAGTGCCGCAGGTTAAGCTGTTGGAATTCAAGGAACTCGGTGAGATAATGGGCGGCGAGGAGCTGATCATGGCAGGAATCTATCTCGGTATAGAGGGAGATATTACGGGCAGTATCATGTTCCTTTTAGAGAAGCAGGCTGCCAGACATCTGGTATCTAAACTGATGGGAATGGCATCAGAGGGAGAGGAGTTTACGGAGATGGAGTTCTCTGCCCTGAAAGAGGTAGCCAACATCATTACAGGTGCATATCTGAATTCCTTATCCAGCCTGACAAATCTGTGTATTTATCCTTCTGTCCCCGATCTGTGTGTAGATATGGCAGGAGCAATCTTAAGCGTACCGGCAATCGAATTCGGAGCGCTCGGTGATAAAATGTTATTGATTCAGACACAGTTTTTTGATGAAATGATTTTGGATGGATATTTTATCCTGATACCGGATTTAGAATCCTATGGTAAAATATTATCAGCACTGGGACTTGGATAAGGGCCACACTGATAAACTGATAAGTGTAAACAGGAGATGGCAGTGGTATGGGCAATATGATAAAGGTCGGGATGGCCGATTTAAACGTGTGCGTCAGTCCTGATAGTATTACAACATTGGGACTGGGGTCCTGTGTCGGGATTGCGCTTCGTGACCCGGTTACGAAGATTGGCGGATTGGCACATGTTATGCTTCCGGATAGTACAACAATCCGTAATAATACAAATATTCCTAAATTTGCGGATACCGGAATAGAAGAACTGGTGAGGCAGGTAGTAGCCAAGGGTGCTAACAGGGGGCGTCTGGTTGCAAAAATTGCAGGGGGTGCGCAGATGTTTGCATTCCAAAGTAAAAATGAGATGGTTCGTGTAGGTGAACGGAATGTGGAGGCGACCAAGAAGAAGCTTGCGCAGCTTAAGATTCCGATTCTGGCAGAAGATACAGGTAAGAATTATGGTAGAACCGTTATATTTTATCCGGAAACGGGAGATTTTGTAATTCGTGCGGTCGGTAAGCAGGAGTATTCAATCTAACCGAAGTAAGAGTGAGGCTGGAAGGAAAGTAAATTGGCTATTGAAGAAACAAATATCAAGGAAGAAAATACTGCAAATATGTCTGACAATGAGAATGAGGTAAGTGAGAACGAAAATCAGACAGAGCCTGAGACGGCTGCGCAGCGAGAGGCAAGAGAAAAGAAAGAAGCAAAGGAGAGGGAAGCAAAAGCAAGAAAACGCAGATTGATCCCTCCTTTTGTTATGCTGACAGCCGGTGCAGTTACCAGTATTACGATGCGGCTGCTGCACTATGAAATGAAGACGATGTTGATTGTCTTATTATGTGTACTGTTAGGTTTTTATATGGCCGGCTGCGTTTTAAAGTATATGCTCGACCGGTTTGAGCACCAGATCGAAGAAGCGGCTATGGAAGAGGGAGAAGTTATAGAGAAGGAACTCCGGGAAGAAGAAACAGCGCAAGGTGCAGTTGTGAGTGAAAAGGGTGAAATGTAATACATATGGATGAAGCAGGCAGAAAGAGACTTTGGGATGAATATTCAAGGACAAAGTCTCCTGAGATCAGGGAAAATATTATATTGGAGTATGCTCCGCTAGTCAAAGTAGTTGCCGGTCGACTCAGTATGTATCTGGGATACAATGTAGAGTATGAAGATCTGGTGAGCTATGGAATTTTCGGGCTGATTGATGCAATTGACAAATTTGACTGTCTTAAGGATGTAAAGTTTGAAACTTATGCCAGTCTTCGTATAAGGGGTGCTATTCTGGACCAGATTCGAAAGATGGATTGGATTCCGCGTACCATCAGACAGAAACAGAAGCGGATTGATGCGGCTATCAGGGAGATTGAGGCACAATCCGGTCGAAGCGCTACTGATGAGGAGATTGCAGAAAGTCTTGGCATTTCGAATGATGAATATCTGGAATGGCAGTCTCAGATGAAAATTACGAATGTTGTGTCTCTCAATGAGTTCTTAGAGCAGGGTAGTGAAGTGCCAAATGAGGCAAACCGCAGCAAGAGTTCCCAGTTTGACAGCCCGGAAGAGGTGCTAGAGAAGGATGAACTGAAGAAGATTCTTGCGCAAGCGCTGGAACTTCTGACAGAGAAAGAACGGAAGGTTATTTTATTATATTATTATGAGGAATTGACGTTAAAGGAAATCAGTAACATCTTGGAGGTGTCCGAGTCCAGGATTTCCCAACTTCATACAAGAGCACTTCAAAAAATGAAAGGAAAGCTGGGAAATTATATTGGGATTCTGACAGAGGCAGATAGTAGAAAATAGGGGTACATATGAACGGTTATTTCAGACTGGTAAATGAGAAGGGAAAGTCAAGCATTAAGCTGATACCGCCGACAGAGAACGGTAAGGTAGTTGATTTGAATGATGTGATAGAGTATCTGACAATGAAGGATTATGCCTGTGATCTGCCCCCGTTGAAGAAAGCGGTAGAGACGGCAGCAACGCAGGAAACAACCATGGTGCTCAATCATGAAACCAGGTTTGTGGAAAGAGAATGTTATAAACTGACCGTGACACCGGATAAAATGAAGGCTTATGCGAGATTTTATGCAGCCTCCGAGGGCGGGGAAGAGCTGACGGCAGAGGAGGTTATACATGACTTGGAGTTGAAAGGCATCCGAAATGGTCTAATGCGTGATGAGATTGAGGCTTTCTTTGCGCATCGCGAGTACTGTGAGGATGTACTGGTGGCAAAAGGAACTGCACCGGTGCAGGGAAAGGATGCTTATATAGAGTATAAATTTAATACGGACAGGAAGGCAAAACCTACACTATTGGAAGACGGAAGTGTGGACTTCTTTAATCTGAATATTCTGAATCTTTGTGCTGAGGGTCAGGAGCTTGCAGTTCTACATCCTGAAGAACCCGGTGTGCCGGGAGAAAATCTGTATGGAGAACCAATCAGAACTAATGATGTCAGGAAGGCTGTCCTGAAATATGGCAGAAATATTGAAGTTTCGGAAGACGGTAATGTACTTACCTCTATGGTAAACGGTCATGTGGAGCTTGTGGAGGGCAAGGTCTTTGTTTCAGATGTATTGGCGATAGAAAATGTTGATAACGCTACCGGTAATATAGAATATGAAGGAAATGTCCAGATCAATGGTAATGTAAGAACGAACTTCAGCGTCAGGGCCAAAGGGGATATTGTGGTCAAAGGCGTGGTAGAAGCTGCAACGTTGTATGCAGGCGGTAATATTATTATTGCCAGGGGCATGAATGGTATGGGCAAGGGTACTTTGTATGCAGAGGGAAATATTGTTGCAAAGTTCCTTGAGAATGTCACGGCAGAAGCGAAAGGGTATGTAACTTCCGAGTCTATTCTGCACTGCAAGGTTATGGCAGGTGGAGAAATCAATGTAGACGGTAAGCGTGGGTTTATCACCGGTGGGAAGGTATGTGCAACAGGCTGCATCAATGTTAAGATGCTGGGTTCTGAGATGGGTGCTGATACGATTGTGGAAGTCGGCGTTGATCCCGGGATCAAAGAACATATTGCTGAACTTCAGAAAAAGATCAATGAAGATATGAAGACGCTTCAGTCTATCCAACCGATACTGGTATCTACCAAGCAGAAATTGGCGCAGGGTGTGAAGCTTACGCCGGAGCAGATGAAATATATACAGTCTCTGGCTCTTGCCAATAAACAGAAGACAGAGGAAATAGAGTCCGCTACAGCAGAAGTGAAAGAACTGCAGCAGGGAATCAATGATGCTTCAGATACTGTCATCAGGGTCAAAGGAACAGTGTATCCCGGAACGAAGATCTGTATGGGTGATGTATCCATGATCGTCCAGAAGAGTGCACAGTACTGCCGCTTTGTAAAGGAGCGGGGCGATGTGAAAATAGCACCGTTTTAGTGTCAGACCGGAATAGAGATTGAATGGAAGAGGATAATAGAGAAGAAGGCGTATAATATGGCGATAGGATTTGTGGAGATGCAGGGGCAGAT
>JALETS010000088.1 GCA_022781395.1 Lachnospiraceae bacterium
GGAGTCTCCACTTCCAGGAATCCCTGTCCGTCCAGATACCGTCTGATGGAGCTGATGATCTTGGAACGCATCACGAAGGTCTTCTTTACATCTTCGTTCATAATAAGGTCGGTATATCTCTGACGATAACGGATATCGGTATTTACCAGACCATGATATTTCTCCGGCAGAATCTGTAAGCTCTTGGACAGAAGTGTTACCTTGGCGGCATGGATAGAGATTTCGCCGGTCTTTGTTTTGAACACTTCACCCTCGATACCTACGATGTCACCCACATCATATTTCTTGAAATCAGCATAGGGCTCTTCACCAATACTGTCTCTAGCCACATAAGACTGGATGTTGCCCTGCAAATCCTGTACATTGCAGAAGGATGCCTTACCCATGACACGTTTGCTCATCACACGACCCGCTATGGATACGGTCTTACCTTCCAGGGCATCAAAATTATCTTTGATCTCCTGACTGTGATGTGTCACATCATATTTAGTAATCTGAAAAGGATCTTTTCCGGCTTCCTGCAATGCTGCCAGTTTCTCTCTTCTTACTTTTAAAAGCTGGTTAATATCCTGAACCTGCTGTCCTTTTTCCTGATTTTGTGCTTCTGCCATTTTTCCCTCCTGCTTAATTTGATCTCTGAATCTCCAGTACTTTATACTGAATCACACCGGCCTGTGTCTCCACATCCACTGTGTCGCCCACTTTACAGCCGATCAGCGCTTTTCCTACAGGAGACTCATTGGAGATTTTACCTTTTAAGCTGTTCGCTTCTGTGGAACCTACAATCTTATATTCTAACTCTTCGTTAAGCTCAACATCTAATATTTTAACATGGCATCCGATATTGATCTTATCTAAGTCTACTTCATCCTCTACAACGACTTCTGCATTCTTTAAAATCTTCTCCAGTTCTTCGATTCTGGCCTCGATGTCACGCTGCTCATCTTTCGCTGCATCATACTCAGCGTTTTCGGATAAGTCACCCTGCTCTCTTGCCTCTTTGATCTTCTGGGCTACTTCTTTACGTTTTACAACCTTTAAATCATGCAACTCGTCCTCATATTTTCTGAGTCCTTCATAGGTTAATATGTTTTTCTTCTCCTGCATGGTAGATTCTCCCTTACTATATTCTAAACGGCATGCGGCATATCTCCTATGCCGTAACACTGTTCGCCTATTTAACTAATTTATAATACCTATTTTTCACCATAGTGTCAAGGTATTTCAGGGCAGAACGGTACAGATTATCCTTGCGGAAATCCAGACACAACTCATGGTTTTGTGCCTGTTCGCGGGAAGCTGCAGACAGGCTGTGGACCGTGCCATACTCCCTGGTCTCTGCCACCAGACCATATTCATAATAATAATCATCCAGAAAAACACTCAGTTCTTCCCTGATATCGATACCGGGCGTAGGGTTGTACCAGATAACGCATTGATTGATCTTCTCCAGATAAGGCTGCAAAAGCTCCCAGGTCATCTCCATCTGCCACTCTGCATCCTGTCCGTTTCCCAGACGTACCACCGCTTTATCGAAATATCCGCCCTGCTCTTTCTTTTTCTGCGCAAGTTGCTGTGCAGTCAGCTGTTTCAATGTCTCCATGCGGGGATGCCATCTTGGTCTTATCTCTTCCGGTAAAAGCTTCTCAACTCCCGATGCCAGGCAGGTATCCGTCATCCCTTCCGTCTGATACAGCACTGTTTCCATGGCCTCACACAGAGTCTGGGGATTCCAGCTTCTTTTTTTATAATAAAAAACCGGTACCGGGCAAACGCAGATATGAAGACCCCGTTCGTCATCTTCGCATATCTGTTGTTCCGGTACACTTTGAGAAAATCCATTCTCTTGTGACAGATAAAAAGGCATCAGCCTGGCAGCCTGCCACCAGTGTTTCTTCGCCACACAACTCTCTCCGGCACTTTCTTTTACAGGATAGTAATAGACAATTGTTCCATGCTCCATTGATACTCCATTCCGGCCGGCGATAACTGTACTTACCGCTTATACCAAAATTTCCTGCCTATGAAACAATATATGCCGTTTATGACTGTTTTAAACCCAGATTCTGTAAAGAACAATCGCAAAAAACTCTCTTCTCTAAAGGGAATAATGCTATAGGGAATCAATCAAACGCCTTAGCGTTTCAAAATCTTCCACCATATTTACATTCTGTCTGAGTCTGCTGGAATTGGGATATCCTGTTGTATACCAGGCAAAATGTTTGCGCATCTCCCTGATACCGGTATATTCCCCTTTTGTCTCAAGCTGCAGCCCGGCATGGCGAAGGAGCATTTCTTTTACCTCTGCTATATCAGGCCTGGGCAGCACTGTTCCATTCCGAAGATAAGCTATGATCTGCCTGAAAAGCCACGGATTTCCTCTGGCAGCCCTGCCAACCATCACGCCATCGCAGCCGGTCAGTTCCATCATTTTGCGTGCACTGATGCCATCGGTGATATCACCATTGCCGATGACGGGAATAGATACTGCCTCTTTCACACGTGCAATAATCTCCCAGTCTGCCTCTCCGGCATAATACTGTTCTCTTGTCCTGCCATGCACCGCCACTGCAGCAGCACCTGCCTCTTCCGCAATTTTCGCAATTTCCACTGCATTAACATTCTGCTCGTCGAAGCCCTTGCGGATTTTAACTGTTACCGGCTTTTCAATGGCCTTTGACACAGCAGAAACGATCTCTCCCACCAGCTTCGGCTGTTTCATCAGGGCTGAGCCTTCTCCATTGTTCACAACCTTCGGGACCGGGCACCCCATATTGATATCCAGTATGGAAAAGGGTCTCTCCTCAATCTGCTTTGCCATTTCACTGAGAATCTTTGGGTCAGAGCCGAACAGTTGCAATGAAGTCGGGCCTTCCTCCGGATGAATTTCCAAAAGAGCCTCTGTATTTTTATTCTTATACAGGATCGCCTTGGCACTGACCATTTCCATACAGGTAAGTCCTGCGCCCTGCTCACTGCACAACAAACGAAAAGGCAGGTCTGTTACGCCTGCCATGGGAGCCAGTATAATATTATTGTCTAACGTGACGTTACCGATCGTCAGCTTTTTCATATATCCGCTCATTCAAGTACCTGTGTCTTTCCTGCATTCTGCCGTCTGAACGGCTTTTCCTTCATCAAACCTTTACATGTCTTCACATTCTCCGCATGACACGTAAGGAATATTCTTACTCTTCCAGCGAAATATCCTCATGAAGAATAAAGACTCTGTAATATAACTGCAAAGATTCCAGCATCTCCTGTCTGTTCCTGCGGATTTCTCCTACCAGAAGTCCACTGCTGATCTCATCATAGAGCAGATCGTCATCTGCCGCATTGGTTTCCAGAGCAATACTGCCATCTTCCTCAAACACAATGGTAAAGATGCCTCCCACTTCTTCTGTGAAAAGTACACAGATTACGTGCAGTTCTTCCTTGATGGATTCGGGAATTCCCGCAAACTGCTCATTAAAATAATATTTCTGTTCATAAGCGTTGGCTCCGCAGAGCACAATTCTCTTATCATCACACATATCCATACAAACCTCTCACCGACACTTCTCCGGCATAGACATTTACGATGCTGCCGTCTTCCTTTTCCACAATCAGTTCTCCGGTGGTATTGATACCGTGGGAAATACCGGTATATTCTCCTGCCGGGTCTAACACTCTGACCTGGGCATCTACATTAACCAGATGGCTCTGGTAAGCATCAAGCAGACCGGACAGGTCCAGGGTTTGTTCAAATTTTTCATAGTTTTGCTCAAATCGTTCCAAAATATGCTCTACCAGAACTGCCCTGTTGATCTGTTTACCGCTTTCTATCCTTAAGGAAGTTGCCGTTTCCCTGATTTCATCCGGGAATTCCTCTATGCTGCCTATATTCACATTTACACCGACACCCACTACCACGTATTGTATCTCATCCATTTCGGGCGTGGTGCTCATCTCTGTCAGCATACCTACCACTTTTTTCTTATTGACTACTATATCATTGGGCCACTTAATCTCAGCCTTAAGCTCCGTAACCTCTTCGATGGCTTCCACCACGCTCAGCGCCATTACCAGCGTCAGCATGGAAGCCTTATCCGGTGCGAAATCAGGCTTTAACAGAATGGTAAAATAGGTATTGATCCCGGAAGGGGACTGCCACTTTCTGCCGCGTCTCCCTTTACCGGCAGTCTGCATATCTGCCACCACCGTTGTGCCGTGAGGATCGCCTTCCTCCGCAAAGCGTTTGGCATCCGTATTGGTGGAACCGGTAGAATCCACATAATAAAGCTTCTTCCCTGCCCATTTCGTCTGCAGTCTGCTGGCAATCTCACTCTGGGACAGGATATCTGCCGGGCTCTCCAGCAAGCGATAGCCCTTACGGGAAACAGACTCGATCTGATAGCCCTCTTCCTTCAACTGATTGATGACCTTCCAGACTGCGGTGCGTGAGACACCGAACTGATCACAGAGTTGCTGTCCCGACACGTAATCCGCACTGTTTCTGAGAAGTGTCAAGATATCTGATTTATCTGTTTTCATAGCTTATACTCACCTAAAGTCACTGCCATAACGGCTTTGATGGTATGCATACGGTTCTCCGCTTCATCAAATACAATGGACTGGGAGGATTCAAATACCTCATCGGTCACTTCCATCTCATTAATTCCATACTGCTCGCTGATTTCTCTGCCGATCTTTGTATTCAGATCATGGAAGGCCGGAAGACAATGCATAAATACTGCATTTTCTCCTGCATAATCCATGACCTTCTTATTCACCTGATAAGGCATCAGATCATGAAGTCGCTCTTTCCATACCTCTGCCGGTTCTCCCATGGATACCCATACATCCGTATAGATTACATCCGCGCCCGCTGCACCTGCTTCCACATCTTCCGTCAGAGTCACGCTTCCGCCTGTCTGTGCTGCGATCTCTTCGCAGGTCTTCACAAGTTCCTCTGCCGGGAAGTATTTCTTCGTGGTACATGCTGTAAAATGCATACCCATCTTGGCACAGGCAACCATCAGGGAATTTCCCATATTGTAACGGGCATCTCCCATATAGGTAAGTTTAATACCTTTCAGATGACCGAAATGCTCACGAATGGTCAGAAGGTCAGCCAGCATCTGGGTCGGATGGAATTCATTGGTCAGACCGTTCCAAACCGGAACGCCCGCATATTTTGCCAGTTCATCCACAATATTCTGCTCGAAGCCACGATATTCGATTCCTTCATACATGCGGCCCAACACACGGGCAGTATCTGCGATACTTTCCTTCTTACCGATCTGGGAGCCTGTAGGGTCTAAGTAGGTGGTTCCCATCCCCAGATCATGAGCTGCCACTTCAAAGGAACAGCGTGTTCTGGTACTGGTCTTTTCAAAGATCAGTGCCACATTTTTACCACGATGGATATCGGTGGGAATCCCTTTCTTCTTCTTCTCCTTCAAATCTGCTGCCACATCCAGCATGTATGTAATCTCTTCCGGTGTAAAATCCAGAAGCTTCAAAAAATGACGTCCTGTTAAATTCATGCTTTCCCTCTTTCCTATTTTAGATAATAAATATAAGGGCGATTCTTTCAGAACCGCCCTTCAGATTACTTATTTCAATACCTCTTTTACAGAAGCAGCAAGTCCTGCAAGCCCCTGAATCTCGGAAGGAATAATAATCTTCGTAGCCTGACCGTCTGCTGCCTTCTCGAAAGCCTCCAGGCTCTTAATCTTAAGTACTGCCTCATCTGCACCCGCCTCACGGATCATTCTGATACCGTCTGCAGTAGCCTGCTGTACCTTAAGAATTGCTGCTGCCTCACCTTCGGACTCGCGGATCATCTTCTCTTTCTGTGCCTCTGCACGAAGGATAGCGGACTGCTTCTCAGCCTCTGCCTCTAAGATGGCAGATTCCTTCTTACCTTCTGCTACCAGGACAGTGGACTTCTTCTCACCTTCCGCACGAAGAATGGCCTCACGACGTTCACGTTCTGCCTTCATCTGTTTCTCCATGGCATCCTGAATGGCTGCCGGAGGAATAATATTCTTAAGTTCTACACGGTTTACCTTAATACCCCACGGATCTGTTGCAATATCCAAAGATGCTCTCATCTTGGTATTAATGACTTCTCTGGAGGTAAGAGTCTGATCCAGCTCCATCTCACCGATGATGTTTCTCAGTGTGGTCGCTGTCAGATTCTCAATCGCCATGATCGGGTTCTCAACACCATATGCGAACAGCTTAGGATCTGTAATCTGGAAAAATACGACCGTATCAATTCTCATGGTTACGTTATCCTTTGTGATAACGGGCTGGGGAGCGAAGTCTACAACCTGCTCTTTTAAGATCACTCTCTTGGCAACCTTATCAATAAAAGGCACCTTGATATGAAGACCAACAGACCAGGTCTGCTGATAAGCACCCAATCGCTCAACTACATATGCATGTGCCTGAGGCACGATCTTGATACAGGATAACAAGATCAGTACAATTAAGATCAAAACAATTACTAACGCTAAAATTCCACCCATTTTATTTATACCTCTTTTCTTTCTTCCACAACAAGCTTTACACCGTTAATGGCTAATACGGTGGTTACGGTACCAACCGGTATTGTTACACCGTCTTCCTTAGTTCTGGCAGACCATTCCATGCCGCCTACATTGACCTGACCGGTTCCCTGCAGATTATCAATTTCACTGATAACGATCGCCTGACGTCCTACCAGACTTTCTGCATTGGTTCTGACCCTGTCTTTGTTAAAATACTTGACCGCCAGCGGTCTTGTGAAAAACAGCAGTACGACAGATACCACCAGGAACAAAATGACCTGTACTGCAAAAGGTGCCCGGAACAAAGATGCGATCGCCGCAATAAGTGCTCCGCCTGCAAACCAGATCGTAGTGAGTCCCATTGTCAACAGTTCTATGACAACCAGCACTACAAGAATGACCAGCCAGACAACTGTCATGCTCATACTCAGCACACGCCCCACTCCCTTCTTTGCTATTTGTCACCTAAAATCCGCACATTGCCCCGGCGGACTTCCGATTACTATTCTACAATATTATATCATAACTATCAATAGCCTATTCCGTTTACCAGAAGACCTGATTATCAACCTGGATTCCATCATGGTTTCCGGCTCTTCTAAAGTGCGTTGCTCCGCCTACGTTTGTCTCTCCGTTGATAGATGCCGTAGCTGCCTGATAACAGCTATCCGGTATATTGCCATTTGTATAAACCCTTGCTACCTTTCCGTTCAGTGCAGGTGTAAACTGGCCGGATGCAAAAATAACACCTGAAATTGTATTGGGATATGCCCCGCTTCTCACACGGTTCATAACAACAGCACCTACTGCCAGCTGTCCGTTGTAAGTCTCATTACCGGCTTCACAATAAATCAACGCTGCCAGCAGTCTGGTATCATCTCCACCAACGACTACAGCACCGCGGTTCGCA
>JALETS010000140.1 GCA_022781395.1 Lachnospiraceae bacterium
CAGAGAAGCGGCTTACCCCAAATAATTAAGTAACTGTTTTATCAACAGCCGTCATTATTCGCAGTAATGGCGGCTATTTTCGTTTTCCCTTGAAAATCGTGTAACACAATCCAACAAGGGCAACAATGAAGATACAAAACTTAATCAAATCAGAATATGTAACCATTGGCAACGCCCTCCTTTCTTTCGTCTGGAGGGTTAGCCCCTCCGATAAATGTGGGTAAGCCGCCCGCCCCATAGTGTCCGGTGTCTGGTTCAAATTACATTTTGTGTACAATTTGTGTACGGCGCTTATTTTTCTTGAAAATATGGCTGTTTTATGTATAATAGGAACTGTATGTCTAACTTGCAAATATAGGAAAATAGAGGTATTAGAATGATTCAGGCAAATAATGTAACATTACGTGTAGGAAAAAAAGCTCTGTTCGAGGATGTCAATATCAAGTTCACGGAAGGAAACTGCTACGGTTTGATTGGTGCCAACGGTGCCGGCAAATCCACCTTTCTTAAGATTCTCTCCGGTGCACTGGAGACAACAAGCGGAGATGTGACCATCACACCCGGCCAGCGTCTGTCTGTCTTAGAGCAGGATCACTTCAAATACGATGCATACCCTGTTATGGACACCGTTATCATGGGTAATGAGCGTCTCTATCAGATTATGAAGGAAAAGGATGCCATTTATGCCAAGGAGGATTTCTCAGATGAAGACGGTATCCGTGCCAGCGAACTGGAGGCAGAATTCGCCGAGATGGACGGATGGGATGCCGAGTCCAATGCAGCCATGCTGTTAAACGGTCTTGGCATTGACACCGGTCTCCACTACAGCATGATGGCTGACTTAAACGGTAATGAAAAGGTTAAGGTACTGCTTGCCAAGGCATTATTCGGCAATCCGGATATCCTGCTTCTGGACGAGCCTACCAACCACCTGGATCTGGATGCTATTGCATGGCTTGAGGATTTCCTGATCGACTTTGAGAATACTGTCATCGTAGTTTCCCATGACCGTTATTTCTTAAACAAAGTATGTACCCATATCGCAGATATCGACTACGGCAAGATCCAGCTGTTTGCCGGCAACTATGATTTCTGGTATGAATCCAGCCAGTTGATTATTAAGCAGCGTAAGGAAGCCAATAAGAAGAAAGAGGAACAGATCAAGGAGCTGCAGGAGTTCATCTCCCGTTTCTCTGCCAACGCAAGTAAGTCCAAGCAGGCTACTTCCAGAAAACGTGCTTTGGAAAAAATTGAGCTGGATGATATCCGTCCTTCCAGCAGAAAATATCCTTATATCGACTTCAGACCTGAGCGTGAAATCGGTAATGAAGTTTTGTCCGTAGAGGGTATCAGTAAAACGATCAACGGTGAAAAGGTATTGAATAATATCTCCTTTATCGTAGGACATGATGATAAGATTGCCTTTGTAGGCGGCAACGAGCTTGCCAAGACAACTCTGTTCAAGATTCTGACCGGCGAACTGGAGCCGGACGAAGGTACGTATAAGTGGGGTGTTACCACTTCCCAGGCTTATTTCCCGAAGGATAACACCGCAGAATTCGATAATGACTATACGATCACTGAATGGCTGATGGGCTTTTCTCCCGTAAAGGATGTAACCTATGTCCGCGGATTCCTGGGTCGTATGTTGTTCGCCGGAGAAGACGGTGTCAAGAAGGTTAAGGTATTATCCGGTGGTGAGAAGGTAAGATGCCTTCTTTCCAAAATGATGATCAGCGGTGCCAACTGCCTGCTCTTCGATGAACCTACCAACCACCTGGATATGGAATCCATTACAGCGCTGAATGAAGGTATGAAGAAATTCAAGGGTGTGGAGCTTTTCTCCTGCCACGACCATCAGGTCGTACAGACTACGGCTAACCGCATCATGGAGATTCTTCCCGACGGCAGTCTGATCGATAAGATCACCACCTATGACGAATATCTGGCAAGTGACGAGATGGCCAGAAAGCGTACAGTTTATACAAGTACCGCTAAGGAAGAAGACGAAGATTAAAGAATCCAGCTCATACGAGTCTTTTCTATCATACGAAACAAAATCCCTGCCAAAACGCAGGGATTTTTAGAATTTGAAGGTTTAAAAAATATGATAAGCAATCAGAAACAGATAGACTTGCATACGCATACAAGTAAATCGGACGGAAGCTACACACCCACTGAACTGGTAGACTATGCTATTCAGAAAGCCCTAATCGCTGTGGCTATCACCGACCACGATACGACAGACGGACTTGACGAAGCAATCTCCTATGCTGCCTTACTTCGCAGACAGGGCAAGCCTTCCATAGAAGTGATTCCCGGTATAGAGTTTTCTACCGAATATGAAGGTAAGGATGTGCATATCGTAGGACTGTATATTTCCTATGATGCACCCGCCTTTCAGGCACAGTTAGATGCCTTCGTGGAATCCCGCATTAACCGCAATATTAAAATGTGCACAAAATTGCAGGAAGCAGGTATCGACATTACTTACGAGAAGCTTCAAGAGGATAATCCGGGGGCAGTCATTACAAGGGCTCATTATGCCGCTTATCTGCATACCCACGGCTATGTGCGAAGCCGTGCCGAGGCTTTCGACCGCTATCTTGGGGATCATACGCCCTATTTTATCCCCAGGGAAAAGGTAACTCCCGTTCAGGCAGTGCGCCTGATTCTGGATGCCGGCGGTGTCCCCATTCTGGCTCACCCTCCACTCTATCATATGGGTAAGGACAGGCTGCGGAAGCTGGTGGCTTCCCTGAAGAAAGCCGGTCTGCTAGGCATCGAAGCAATCTACAGCACCTATACCAATCAGGATGAAAACGATATGCGTAAACTGGCTGATGAATTTCATCTGCTCTTAAGCGGCGGCTCCGATTTTCATGGAGATAACAAACCCGGACTGGATCTGGGCACAGGATATGGCAGACTCTTCGTACCGGAAGAACTGTTACCGCCTATCCGTGCGGCCCACAAAGCCGTATCTGAACAATCCTAATCATTACAACCGAAAAAGCTATAACCGAAATCGAAAGGAACATATCAATATGAAAATGCTATTTACTGATTTAGACGGTACTCTTCTGAACAATGACAGCATGGTTTCTCCGGAAACCAAAGCTTTCTTAGATAATTTCTTGGCAAATGGTAACAAACTGATCCTGTCCTCCGGGCGCCCTCTGGACAGTATATTGGAAGTAAAAAGGGATGCCGGGCTGACACAGAAGGGCATCCTCTTAACCTGCAGTAACGGTACTC
>JALETS010000142.1 GCA_022781395.1 Lachnospiraceae bacterium
AGGGGGAGTCTTTGTGATGAAACTAAAGCTTCTGTCTGCATATACTGTGATAACAACCGGGATGATAACATCACCCTTATCAGCTGTCTTAGCGTTGAACTGCTTTGTGAATTCAACGATGTTTACACCGTGCTGTCCAAGTGCAGGACCAACCGGCGGTGCTGGTGTAGCTTTACCAGCAGGGATCTGTAACTTAATGTATCCTTCTACTTTCTTTGCCATAATGGCACCTCCTAATATAATGTGGTACGGGCGTAACTCTTCTTTTCTTCACTCAGCAAGCAAATCTTTGAAGTGCTACTCCCACATGGCAGCCCATACCAACGGCACGGACATACCCTTATCTAAACCGCATAAGCGGAATAAATAACTACTGCATACTTCTGACCTCTGCAAAACTGATCTCTACAGGGGTCTCTCTGCCGAACAGTTCTACATTGATGGTTGCTGTCTGCTTGCCATAGTCCATTCTCTGAACCACGCCGACGGTATCCTTCCAGACACCGGCAACCACTGCAATGGTATCACCTTCCGCAAAGTCGACACTGACATTCTCCATCTTGATACCGAGAGGTTTCATCTCAGCCTCGGTAAGCGGTACCGGCTTACTTCCCGGACCAACGACTCCTGTCACGCCTCTGGTATTTCTTACAACATACCAGGTGTCGTCATTCATAATCATATTAATTAAAACATAACCGGGAAACATTTTCTTCTGGACAGTCTTACGGGCGCCATTTTTCATCTCCATAACGTCCTGCATCGGGACTCTCACTTCTAAGATTTCGTCCTCCAGATGTCTGTTCTCGATTGTTTTCTCAATGTTGGCTTTTACCTTGTTCTCATACCCGGAATAAGTATGCACAACATACCATTTCGCTTCTGCCATACTAATACCATGCCTTTCTTAGAACCTGTTTTCAGAGTTTTTCCAGTCTAGAACTGAAGTGTGGTAATAAAATCCACTCCGTACTGTAAGCCAAAATCCAGTATCGTGATAATCGCTCCAATAACAACAGAAATAATAACAACCGCAACAGATTGTTTTAAAAGGGCATCTTTATCCGGCCAAGTGATTTTCTTAAATTCAGCTTTCACACCATCCCAGAACTTCACCGGTTTGGATGTTCCGCCTGATTTTGCAGAATCTCCCATGCTATACTCCTTTCAAAAAACAACAACGATTATTTTGTCTCTTTGTGTAAAGTATGTGTTTTGCAGAATCTGCAATATTTCTTTGTTTCCATTCTGTCCGGATGGTTTTTCTTTTCTTTGGTTGTATTGTAGTTTCGCTGTTTGCATTCTGTACATGCTAATGTAATTTTTGTACGCATCTTGCTACCTCCACGTGCATTTATTAAAGTCAAATTTTGAGCATAAAAAAAAGACCTAAATCTTATCTCGCTCAAACAATATATCATACGCCACCCCCCTAAGTCAACTGCTTTTTATCAATTTTATTTTCAAATTTTATTTTTAAAATGCTCTAATATTTTCCCATCATCTTACGATATACTTTGTAAAGGGCGTATTTTGCCGATCAGAATATGCTTCTTTTCCTTATATAATATGTACATAACACTTGCATTTCCCATAGGTACAATGCTACAATAAAAATAGGCATAAGTACCCACAGATGATGTCTTGCAGGCAAAGGACAGCCCAAGAAGGCATCTGCGAATATTTCACGGAAGAAAGGAGGGGGACTAATGGCTTATAATAGTATACATCATTTATCCAATGTCTATAATTTCTATATGACTACCTATGCGCCTAAGTCAAGCACGCCTTATGACTCTCATAAGAAAAGCGAACTGCGCAGCGTATATAATTCCATTGTCAAAATGAACAAAGAATCCCCTCTGTATATTCTGGATACCAGCAAGGACTCTCAGGAATTTGCGGTAAACATGAAAGAAAACGCCCGTGAACTTCGTAATACGATTGCTTCCTTAGGCGGGTTGGACGAAGAGGAGCTCTTAAATAAGAAGGTAGCCTATTCCAGCAATGAGAATATTGCAACCGCCACCTATATTGGTCCTTCGGAGACGGCTGACGATATTCCTCTTTACGAAATTGAGGTGAAGAGCCTTGCATCTCCACAAATTAATATGGGAAAATTCCTTCCCGGTGAAGCCTCTGTCACCTTGACACCATCCACCTATTCTTTTGATGTGGGCATTGACGACCTGAATTATGAGTTTCAGTTCAATATCAAATCTACGGATACAAACCGGGATGTTCAGGAACGATTATCGCGCCTGATCAATAATGCCAACATTGGTATGTCCGCCCAGGTAATTACGGACGAGAAAGGCAATTCCTCTTTACGAATGGAATCCAATGCTACCGGCTTAAAGGATGACAAACCATATTTATTTAAAATATCTGATAATCAGACCAGCAAGACAGCCGGTGCGGTTCAATATTTTGGATTGGATTATATTGCCTCTCCATCCTCGAATGCCTCTTTTGTAATAAACGGTGAAGAACTTTCTACCGCCTCTAATCAGTTTACATTAGAGCATAATTACGAATTGCAGCTTACCGGGGTCAGCAGCGAAGAGGGGGAAACTGCTTCTATCGGTTTACGGACTGATGTAGAATCTCTGACGGAAAATGTCAATACACTTGTCCGTGGTTACAACTCTTTCCTGAGAGCAGTAGCCGAGTACAGTGAGAACCAGCCCAAGAGCAACCGCCTGTTCAACGAAATGAGCAGTGTCGCCAAAGTATATGCACAGGGACTTACCTCAATCGGGCTCAATCTGAACCTGGACGGCACTTTGGAAGTAGACAGTGATACCCTGCAGAAACGGGCAATGGGCGAGGACGCCAAGGAAATCTTTTCTTCTATGAAAGGATTTACCAATTCCGTGCTCCGCAAGACCAATCAGGTATCATTAAATCCGATGAATTACGTCAATAACGTAATCGTCGCCTATAAAAACCCCGGTAAAAACTTTGCCAGTCCCTATATTACAAGCGCTTACAGCGGTATGATGTTCAACAGCTATTGCTAACCTAATATAACAAACAGAGCCGGTTCTACGAACCGGCTCTTGTCATCTTCTACAACGGGATATTACCATGCTTCTTCTTCGGATTTTCAATCTGTTTATTCTTAAGTCCTTTCAAAGCCTTGATCAATGCCTCTCTTGTCTCTTCCGGCTTGATCACCTCATTGACATAGCCTCTGGCTGCTGCCACATATGGATTTAAGAATCTGTCCTCATATTCCTTCTTACACTGGGCGCGCATGGCTTCCGGGTCCTCTGCCGCCTTGATCTTACGCTTAAATGCGATATTAACAGCACCGTCAGCACCCATAACCGCAATTTCAGCGATAGGCCATGCATAGACGATATCTGCTCCCATCTCTTTAGAATTCATGGCAATGTATGCTCCGCCATATGCTTTACGCATGATCAGGGAAATCTTCGGTACAGTTGCCTCCGAATAAGCATACAGAATCTTCGCTCCATGGCGGATAATGCCATTATGCTCCTGAGCAGTGCCGGGCAGGAATGCAGGCACATCTATTAATGTCACTAACGGAATATTGAAGCAGTCACAGAAACGGATAAATCTCGCAATCTTATCGGATGCATGATAGTCAAGCGAGCCACCGTTGGCATTAGGCTGATTTGCCACGATACCAACTACCTTACCATCCATTCTGCACCAGCCAACCACTGCGTTCATGGCAAATTCCTTCTGCACTTCGAAGAAGCTTCCTTCATCTACAATACAGTCGATCACTTCCTTCACATCATATGCGTGGCGTGAGTTATCCGGCACAATATCTTTGATCTTGGCAGCCTTTGCCTTCATAACAGAATCCATTTTGCTGCTTTCCGACTTGCCAAACACCTTGGTCACGTGGGATATAAAACGCTGTCTCTCCGGATTGTTAATGACCGGAGGCTTCTCCATCCAGTTGCTGGGCAGATAAGATAACAGCTTACGCACACCCATCAGGCATTCGCCCTCAGTATCATAGGTAAAATGAGATACGCCGCTCTTCTTGGCATGCACATCCGCACCACCAAGCTCTTCCACAGAAACTTCCTCATTAATGACTGTCTTGACCACATTCGGTCCGGTAATAAACATCTTGGAAATATCCTTGACCATAAAAATAAAATCACAGATAGCGGGGGCATAGCAGGCACCACCGGAACAAGGTCCGAGAATGACTGCAATCTGCGGAATAACGCCTGAAGCCTTCGTATGACGCAGGAACATACCGCTATAACCGCTCAGGGAAGAAATTCCTTCCTCAATTCTGGCTCCGCCACTGTCATTGATACAGATAAGCGGTGCTTTCATCTCCATTGCCATATCCTGAATACGGCAAATCTTAAAAGAATGATATTCTCCTAACGTTCCTCCGATAACCGTGAAATCTTCACTGGCCACAAAAACCTGTCTGCCGTCGATTTCTCCATAACCGGTTACTACACCGTCACCCGGTACTCTTCTCTTATCCAGATCAAAATCATCAATACGAGACTCCAGGAATCCATCTACTTCCACAAAAGTTCCCGGGTCCAGTAACATTTCAATTCTTTCACGGGCAGTCATCTTACCCTGAGCATGCTGCTTATCAATCTTGCTCTGTCCGCCACCCCGTAATGCTTTCTCTCTTCTGCTGTCCAAATCCTTAATCGCGTCGTCCCAGTTCATAATTCCTCCTGTTAAGATCTAACATTGTGATCTGAAAACAATTATTTGAAGTTCCAATACTTTGATACTCAAACTATCAAGGATTATTATAGGCAGAGTATGATTTCTTGTCAATACTCTGCCTGATATTTTTTACTGTATGCTTATACCGTAATCATTTTACCCGTTCTATCGGTTCAATCGGCTACGTCTCCTGCGCTACCGCCTCAAGAGCTGCCTCGATCACCTTGTCCATGTCATAATATTTATACTGCCCCAGACGACCCCCGAAGATAATATGCTTCTTCGTGCGTGCAAGCTCCTGATATTTCTTAAACAAGGCATCATTGTGCTCATTGTTAACCGGATAATAGGGTTCGTCCCCTTCATGCCATTCTGCCGGATATTCTCTTGTAATCACCGTGCCGGACTGAGTACCGAACTCAAAATGCTTGTGTTCAATCACTCTGGTATAGGGAATCTCCCGTTCCGTATAGTTAACCACAGCATTACCCTGATAATTATCACAGTCCGGTAATGTATCCGTCTCAAACCTGAGCGATCTGTATTCCAGATGTCCCAGACGGAAATCAAAATATTCATCCAGCATACCGGTATAAACTACCTTGTCATAGCTGTTACCCGCAGCATCGGCAATCTTTACTTCCGTACCCTCGCCTGTCTCGGTCACAAACTCTTTATATTCAGTTCCCGTCCTGACCTCAATGCCCTCCAGCATTTTCTCTACCATAGCAGTATAGCCTCCTATGGGAATGCCCTGATACCGGTCATTGAAGTAATTATTGTCATAAGTAAAACGAAGCGGCAGCCTTTTAATAATGAAGGCCGGAAGCTCCCTGCAGTCTCTGCCCCACTGCTTCTCCGTATAGCCCTTAACCAGTTTCTCATACACATCCGTTCCCACCAGGGAAAGGGCCTGTTCCTCCAGATTGGCAGGGTCTGTGATATGCAGTGCTTCTATCTGCTGTGCAATCCGCGCTTTCGCCTCTGCCGGGGTTACCACACCCCACATTTTACTGAAGGTATTCATATTAAAAGGAAGGTTATATAATTCATCCCTATACCGTGCAATAGGAGAATTAATATAATGATTGAATTCGGCGAACTGATTTACATAGTCCCATACCTTCCTATTGGAAGTATGAAAAATATGTGCGCCATATCTATGTACCTGAATACCCAGTACAGATTCTGTATAGATATTACCGGCTATATGTTCTCTCTTGTCTATAACGCAGACACTTTTACCCTTCTGCTTCATCTCATGGGCAAATACCGCTCCGAACAGACCGGCACCCACCACTAAATAGTCGTATCTCATTATTCCTCGGTCGCCTTATATTTATCCAACTGGGCATAATCTTCCATCAGTTCCAATGCTTTCTTACGACCCACTTTATTGAGCTTCACATAGTACTGCATCACACGGTTCTCCATGATCTTGCTGCCTAATACGCTCTTCTGGCTAAGTGGTGTAAAATCAACCGGATTCAGATTTAAACGGTCACACATTTTGATAACCGTGCCATATGCCATACCTTCGATTCCTCTATCCAATGCCGTAACCAATGTAGAATACGGAATCTCCATTTCAATCGCAAACTGTCTGACGCTCTTATACTGTTTTAAAATCTCTGCTTTTAAAATCTCTGCCTTTGTCATAATAGTCCTCCATTTCTGCAAAAAACAACCTTGCACCATATCTTTTGATTAACAGTCTACCACATTTTACAAGGAAAAGAAACCACTCAAACTACATTTCAAACGAAATATCGTTACTATTATCAATTTATTACTTTTTCAACTTAGTTTTTTGTTCAAAAAGGCAATTTTATCTCCGCACAGCCTTCAAGATGTTATTGTCGTGCCATGCAGAAAATGCTAATATATAGTTATAAGTGTTCTAAACAAAGGAAGCTTTAAAACTTTAAGATAAAGAGGTGATATCATGTCCCCTATTTCAGTGTGCATGATTGCAAAAAACGAAGATAATCATATAGAGGAATGCTTAAAAAGGCTACGCCCCTGTAAATTCGAAATTGTTGTGGTTGATACCGGTTCCGTAGACAGAACTGTAGAAATCGCCCACAAATATACCGATAAAGTATTTCACTTTGCATGGTGCGACGATTTCAGCTCTGCCAGAAACTTTTCCATCCAGCAGGCAAGTAATGACTGGGTACTGATCATTGACTGTGATGAATATCTGGAAAATGCCAATCTGGCTGATCTGGAAGAACTTCTGGAAGGAAATAATCCATCCGTAGGCATGATTTCCCGCAATAATCCCTATAGTATCCAGGGAGTACGTTCTATCATGTCCGAGCGTATCGGCAGACTTTTTAACAGAAAGTACTGTCACTATGAAGGCAGTATTCATGAGCAGGTGCGCAAACTGGACGGCAGAGAGCCGGAATCCTTTGAGATTCCGCTGACCTTCTACCATGAGGGTTATGTGTCCGAATCTGATAAAAGAATGCGTGCCACCCGTAATCTGGAGATGCTTCTGCATGATCTGGAAATAAAAGGGCCAAGCCCGTATATCTATTTCCAGCTGGGGCAGAATTATTGTTCCCTGAACGATATCGAAAAGGCTGCCCATTACTATAAGCTCGGACTGGATCTCAAAGCAGATCCTAAATCTGCTTTTGTCCAGAGTATGACCGAAACATACGGCTATTGTCTGATGGAACTGGCTAAATACGATCTAGCCATGACAATTCAGGATAAATATGAACTCCTGTCCCACCGGGCAGACTTCGTCTATCTGATGGGTATGATCTATATGAAAAAGGGCATGTACGACAAAGCAATTGCAGAATTCCAGAAGGCAACCACCTTAACCACCTATTCCCGCAAAGGAGTTAACAGCTACCGTGCCAATTATAATATTGCCAGCATCTATGAAACCCTTGGCCGGCTGGACGATGCCAAAACATACTATAAGAAATGCGGCGACTATGAACCGGCAGTACGAAGGCTGAAGGAACTGGCTGCCTCATAAAACGGAAAGGATGCTACTTTGTTACCGATTTCAGTTTGTATCATTGCTAAAAATGAAGAAAACCATATCGAAGAATGCTGCAGACATCTGCAGCCCTATGGCTTTGAAATTGTTCTGGTCGACACCGGCTCCACTGACCATACGGTAGAACTGGCACAGAAATATACTGACAGCATCTATCACTTCGACTGGTGCAATGATTTCAGTGCGGCCAAAAACTATGCGATAAAAAAAGCCTCCCATAGCTGGATACTTTCACTGGATTGTGACGAATATATCGAGGCTTTGAATATGAACGTGTTACAACAATGTATGGAACAATATCCTCAGTCGGCCGGCCGCATTCTCATCCGTAACCGTTTTACGGAAAATGGCCGGACAGCCTATGAACAGGTGCGGGTAAGCCGGTTTGTGAACCGTAACTTCTTTCAGTTTGAAGGAGCAGTTCATGAGCAGCTGGTACCGAAGCCAATGTCATCTGACAAGACTTCCTCCGGGAATTCATCCTCCGATATGTCTTCTGCTCCCAAGCAGGTATATAATGCTCCGATTACCGTACTACATATAGGTTATGACGGTTCAGAGGAAGAAATGCAGTCAAAATCAAGACGTAATATTGCACTGTTGGAAAAGGAATTGGAACTGCAGGGTCCGGATCCTTATCTCTATTTTCAGTTGGGGCAAAGCTATCGTAAACTGCACGATTATGAAAAGGCTCTCTCCTATCTGGATGCCGGTCTTGCCATGGACGTAGACCCGGCTCTGGATTATGTTCAGACCATGGTGGAATCCTACGGATATACACTGCTGGATCTGAACCGTAAGCAGGAAGCCTTAAATCTGCTCGGCGTATACGATGAATTTGACAGGCGTGCTGATTTTGTATTTTTAATGGGACTCATCTACATGAATAACGGACTGTTTCAAGAAGCCATCCGGGAATTTCAGAAATCTACCACAATGGAAGAGTTTGCCGTGGATGGGGTGAACAGTTATAAAGCCTTCTATAATATCGGTGTCATCTATGAATGTACCGGGAATGCTGACAAAGCACGGGAAGCCTATAAAAAGTGCGAGGACTATGAAGCTGCAAAGGAAAGACTTCGCCAGCTTGCGTAACGAAAACCGTGTAAAACTATCATTCTCGTAGAGTTGCATTCCTTGCGGAATTATGCTATTTTAATGTATAAATCTGTAAAGAAAAAGGAAGAGGAAAGGCAGGGCAATCAGATGGAAATACATGAATCTGCTGAAGATTATTTAGAGACCATACTCATATTAAAGGAACGCTCCGGTCAGGTTCGTTCTATTGATATTGCCACGGAAATGAATTATACCAAGCCCAGCATCAGTGTCGCTATGAAGAAGCTTCGTGAGAACGGCTATATCGAAGTCGATAAGGACGGCTTTATCACTCTGACTGCTTCCGGCTACGAAATCGCCTCCAATATCTATAACAGACACAAAGTACTGACCGATTTCTTCATATCACTGGGCGTTGATCAGAAAGTAGCCGCCGAGGATGCCTGTAAGATCGAGCATGACTTAAGTGACGAAACCTTTGAGAAGATCAGGGCACATGCACTTACTACATATCAATAGGATTCTTTACTGATATTCAGCAAAGTCATATGCAGTACTGCCTTCATAAAAATACTGCGGATAATATAACATGATTACTACATCAGGATCATATGATTCTATATATTCCGGACTCATTTCAGAAATACTTTCAGTAGAGACAAAACACATTTCATGAAATCCCATCATCAGATAAGGGCACACAACCCTACTTGATGAATCAGAAATAATCAGTATCCGAAGATCATTTCTGCAGTCTAAATTAACATAATGTTCGCACGCCCCATCCAATACCCAATCATAGGTATATCTCGAAGTATATTCCCGGTTATTGAGTGGTTGCATGTTGATAACAAGATTCTGCATACTGTCGACTTCTCCCGCATCATTCCGGATTGATGTATCAAAATTAGGAATGATCAGATCAAAATCATCTATGCCGGCAAAATATCGTCCTACTCTCTGACCTCTTGATCCCAAATGCCATTTCTCATAAGTGGTAATTGTATAGTTTCCTATATCAGAAATCCGTTCATCCACATCACAGCCGGTCTGCTCCACAATATACCGCTCCAGTTTTCCATATGCATACAGTCCCGCCTCAGTATTCCAGTGATGATCGGTTTTATACATCATGTCATACTGGTCAATTCCATCCTGATGCATTGTCTCCCGGTAATCAATCGTATCAACGTCCAGTGTATCTAACATTTCCAGAAAACGGTCTATATTATCATTTCCATAATCACTGACTCCTGCCGGCAACTGCGGGTCATATTTTGAAGAAGTATAAGGTGTTGAGGCATACACCAGCCGCGTTCCCCTGTTCTCAAGATATCTGTCAAATACTGCAACACTGTCTGCGCACTCCTGAAGGCACTCATCAGAGACATAACCAAAGGTAGTAAGCAGATACCCATTGTTAAGCTTTACGACGCCATTCATTTCTCTCTGTCCCAGTAAATTTCTGACTGCACCATTGAGATTAACAAACCGGAATTTTTCAAAAAAAGTAGTCGCCATGTCCGTTTCCTGCTTATTTCCAAGATCTGCCGACCATTCATTATAATCTACCTCATCATTCACATAGAACTTCGCAAGATTACTAAAGCTGATCACGCCTATCACTATTATGACCAAAACAAAAACAGTCGTAAATGCAATGGAAGAAATATTTCTCTTCTTGTTCATTTCCGTCTCCTTAGAAATTGAAATAGATAAAGGGATTGTGTGCCCCGAGAATGATAAATGATACTGCCCACAAAAACATAACACCATAGAGTACCGGTACCGCTATTCCGGCAAAATCCGCATATTGGCCATTGGCAGTTTTCTCTCTGAGCAGCTTCATGACCGGAGTCGCAAATACAATCCCTGCCAGAATATATATTCCATATTCCCGAGCATACCTGATAATTGCCGGATCTACTGATGCCGGTACACCATACAGACCAAGCATCGCCAGACAATATTTGATTCCGCTTCTAATCCCGGCTGAATTGAATATGACCCATCCGAAATTGACGCATAATAATGTAATGACCCGCCAGAAAGCCCTGACAATCCTGTTCTTTCTTTTCTCCGGTCTGACCAGATACTTCTCTATAACAAGCAACAGGAAATATCCTAATCCCCACGCCACAAAGGTATAGTTGGCTCCATGCCATATTCCCGTCAGGCACCATACTACAAACATATTAAACAGATGTCTGGAAACCGTCACATTTTTTCCTGATCCGCCAAGCGGAATATAAACATAATCCCTGAACCACTGTCCCAAGGATATATGCCATCTCCTCCAGAACTCCGTTACTGATTTTGACATGTAGGGATAGTTAAAGTTCTCTTCAAATTGAAAACCAAAGATTCTGCCTAATCCGATTGCCATATCCGAATATCCGGAAAAGTCATAAAATATCTGCAGGCTGAAGCATAGAGATCCCACCCAGAGCACCAGCGGATTCGTGGCAGAGAAATCCATCACAAACACTTCACCGGCTACAACCGAAAGGTTATTAGCCAGAATCACTTTTTTGCAGAATCCCAATAAAAACCGTCTTGCACCTTCCGCAAAACCATCCAATGTACATGTTCTGCATGTAAGCTGTTTTTCAATACTTGAATATCGTACAATCGGTCCCGCTATCAGCTGTGGGAAAAAGGATATATACAGTGCCAGAAACAGAGGATTCTTTTGCACCTCCACTGTTCCCCTGTATACATCAACAACATACGATAATGCCTGAAATGTAAAAAAAGAAATTCCGATCGGAAGTGCAATCTCAAGCATATGAAATTGGGTATGAAAGAAAGAGTTTGAAACACTCAGTGCAAAATCGAGATACTTAAATATGAACAGAATGCCTATATTAACGATTATATCTACAGCCAGTAATATTCCGGCGGACAGTTCCTGTTCATTATTCTTCTTTAATGCTATCCACAAAGCCATGCCATAATTGATACCTATGGAAGCAATCATAACAAAGACAAACTTCGGTTCTCCGTATGCATAAAAGAGCAGGCTCGCTGCCAGCAAAATATAATTTCTGTATTTTTCTTTTGCCAGGAAATAGAGAACAATCACCACCGGCAAAAAAAAGAATGTAAACATTAAACTTGCAAAAGACATTTTTCTTCCTTTTCCTTTACGTATATATCATTATTGTAAAGATTTGCACTTATTATGTCAATTATTCATATCCAGCCGTTGACAGACACACATTCTCCGGTAAGTTCCCTCTTCCCACATGCCGGATCATTCTGCTTACTTCCGGCAGCATATTAATGGGATATAATTTAATCTGTGGATGTGCTGCAGCATAAACCCGGAACAACTCATCTGCGAATCCCTGGCCCATAAATACAACATCAGTAAAATCCAGGATAGCCTCCTGAAACATATCCAGTCGATTACATATCCTTCTGGCCTGGGAACGGGCCACCGGCTCACCACTGATGCACGCCTCTTTGACCGGAATCTGCGTCTTAATAAACCCCTCGTCAACATCCGTATACATATCAAATACCTCCACAATGTTTCTCTCCGTTTCATTTTCGAGAGTCATACAAACTAACGTTCCCATCCTGTCAATACGGGCCTTATAGGCCAACAGATGAGATTGGATCGTTTGCGTTGATTTCCCATATCCAGCCTTATAAATGTGAGAATCAGACCATAAGCAAAAATCATCCATCATCTTTGAGGAAAAGAAAATACCCTCACCGGAATGATTTGCTTCTTTACTTGTTATCTTCCCTTTGTACAGTTCTATCAAGGCATCCTCTATAAGCGGCTCTTCCCACCCATGACTCTTCATGTAATTCAATAATGTGGTAAATGTCCCTATTCCATCATCCAGGATCATCACACTGCAGGAAAGAACGTTTGTCTTCACCTCGATGCAGATCCTACTTCCATTGGAATGTTCAATCGCATTATTAATCATCTCTTCACTGGCATACTGCCAGATTCTATATGCCTTATCATTGCAATTTGTCAAGTGAGGTTCAATATAGGCCGCAAATATACGATCTTCTCCCTGTCTGCATTCAGTCAATGGTATTTCTTCCACATAGACTTGCTCAGCCATATGATATCCGCATTCATCCTGATCTGAAATCTCTATTGCATTGCTACTTATCAATTCCTGCAGATACCTCTTTGCAGAAGTAATTGAGATACCGAAATTGTCCATGGTTTTTACAATGAACTCTTTATCATCCAGTATTATCTTTCGCATTATATACTTCTTGATTTCTTCCTTTTTCTTCTCCGTAAAAGACATACTATATCTCCGTTTTCTATATCTTTAATTCCATTTCAGCAAACTTTAAATATTATTTATTAAATCATAACATCTTTTGGTATAAAATGAAAGCCTAAAAAATAGGCACGCGAAATCCAAATGGATTCTGTGTGCCTAAATTATCCTACTCCATGCTTAGATTATCCCTTGCCCATCAGCTGCTGCAACCGCTGTCTGAACATAAGAAACTCCGCTTTTCGATCTTCAAACCACTCCTCTTTGACTTCGGCAATCTGATTCAAACCGACCTTTTGTACTGCTTCAAGCGCCGCCTCTCTCTGCGATATTTTTCTATTGTTGATTGTCTGACATCCTGCTCCCTCCGGCGTATCATATTCCAGGAACGATTGGTTGAAATCCATCAGGTCATGAAGCCGCAGTGCCTGTCCGGTCTTATTATCCACCAGAAAGCCCCAGTTCCCCCAATGACGGTCTGTATTACCCACCAGATAGTCTAAAATGTTCATCATATAGAAAGAATAGGCATCCAGATTTAGGATATATTCCATCGGATCAATATCATGATTAACCGCATAAATCTCAAACGCCTCTCTCGATACAATACTATATTCCATGCCGGTCATCAGGCGGCTTCTCGTCACTCGTAGTCCATCATATTCATAAGGTTCATACACGATCTGGTTACACCGGAAGCATTGACAGATTCTGCTTGCCAGCAACTCATTCTGCACGGCGCACTCATCCCCATCCTTCAGAAGATAAAATCCATCCTTCTCCCTAATCCAGGCCTTTGGAAAGCACCCACTTGTAGAAGCATCATCTGCCAGCAAATGAACATTTCCTACTGTCATCTGTCTGCCTCTGAGCGAAACATCTACAAAAGCATTCTGCAGATGATTTTCATACAAATTAATTTGTGCAAAAGAAACACTTTCATCAGCCGTCCTGACCCAATAAATATCTGTCAAAGTCAGGCAATGATAGGACAATGCAATCTGTGCACGTTCCTTGTCGGTCGTTGCCTGACTCATTCCCATACTACTCAGGATCTGCTTTGCATACTTTCTGTCCAAGGTAAGCACTCTGGTTGCACACCAATAATAGAAATTGGTCACATTATTCACACGTCCATCCAGCTCATCCGTTTCTTCCAGATACAAATTCCATGGCATAAAAGAAGGCACTAAAATCCTGCACTGTCCCTGCAACGTGATGGTTGCTATTAAATTTTCGCCATGCATAATTTCATAAATGGTCATTCCGTGGAAAGCTCCTTCTCTTTCTAAAAATTAGATATCACATCTTCTCAGCAATAATCAATATTTCTTTTGCATGCATATCTAATGCCTCCAAGGCTTCATCAAAATGCCCTGCTCTAACATATCGCTTTTCTATAATCTTGAATCCGCAATCCTCAACCATCTTCAGAATTTCATTCATATAATAACGCTTATCTCTAATAATATATTCTGCGGACAAACTATTATCATCTCCAAATTGTTCCTTTCGGTACACTAATCCTGTGACAGTATCAATAGCAAGATATTCTGATTTAAAAACATCTCCGCTTCTCTG
>JALETS010000154.1 GCA_022781395.1 Lachnospiraceae bacterium
ATTTTTCAAATTCCTGACTTCTCCTCAGGCGAAAAATATCCAGAAAACTATTTCTGCTACTTTCAAACCGCAGAAAGAGACGAAGGAAATATATACCTATGATGAGGCACTGGAAAGGTATAAGCTTACCCTTGCCAATGCAATCGTAAAACAGGCTAAGTCCAGTGAGAAAGCATATATCTGTCTGAAGACAGCATGGCTGCTTCGCGGCAAGGCAGAGCATCTGGATAAGAATCTGCCGGATTATGAGGAGCAAAAGAAACAGTGTGAGGATGAAGAAAATGAATTTTTAAGAAATGCACTGGAAGGCTTCCTGGCAGCAAGACAGACAGAGAGCTTCCCTATGTGTGGTATGGATGAACCGACAGTGGATTATCTGATTTCTGTTACGGCGATGCGGTTTGAGCAGTATGATGTGGCAAGCCGTCTGATTACCGGTATCCTTACTTCTCCCGGTGCCAATCCCCGTATGAAGGATAAGGCTCGAGATGTAAAGGAAATGCTGATGAAGAAGATCAAAGAGAAGAATGCTGCCAGAAAGTAAGGCAGTATAAGAGCATACATGAAAGAATTACCGATTCATATACAGTTACATTCGAAAAGCGATAAAACCTTATATGAGCAGATTTACGAGTATATTCGGAATGAAATCCGGGCAGGCAGCCTGTTGCAGAATGAGAAGCTGCCTTCTGCCAGATATCTGGCAGATTATTTACAGGTATCAAGAACTACGGTAGATATGGCATACGGACAGCTTGTTGCGGAAGGATACCTGGAAGCGAAGCCGAAGAGAGGCTATTATGTCAGTGCAGCAGCGGATCATCCCTATGAAATGGAGATGTCATCTCCGGGGGGAGAGGCGCAGTATATGCCGGAGGAAGAACAGGCAGCTTTTGCTTATGATTTTTCTCCCAATGCCATTGATATGAGATTTTTCCCATATGCAACATGGAAGAAGATTACCAAGAACATTCTCGTAGATGCTAAGAGCAGTATGTTTGCTCTGGGTGAACCACAGGGAGATATTGAACTGAGAACGACGATCTGTCGATATCTGCATGGCTCCCGTGGTGTTAACTGTGAGCCGGAACAGATTATTATCGGAGCAGGGAATGATTTCCTGCTCCTTTTATTGGAGAAAATATTGGGACGGCATATTCATGTGGCGATGGAGAATCCCACCTATGTACGTGCCTATAAGATATTCAGATCATTCGCATATCCGGTCACTCTGGTTTCCATGGATGAAAATGGTATCTGCGTGGACGCCCTGCGCAAGGCTGATGCACAGGTGGCGTATGTGATGCCATCCCATCAGTATCCTACCGGTGTAGCGATTCCCATCGGACGTCGTATAGAACTGCTGAAATGGGCAGCTGAGGAGGAAGGAAGATATCTGATCGAGGAAGATTATGACAGTGAATTCCGGTATAAGGGTAAGCCGCTTCCGTCTCTGCAGGCATCGGATACCCATGGAAGAGTGGTGTATATCGGAACCTTTTCCAAGGCCATTGCGCCGGCTATCCGAATCAGCTATATGGTGCTTCCCTATCCGCTTCTGGAAAAATACAGGGAAGAGTGTGGTTTTTTCTCTTCTTCCGTATCGCGTATCGATCAGACGATTCTGAATGAATTTATACGGGACGGCTATTTTGAGCGGTATCTGAATAAAATGCGTAAACAGTACCGTATGAAACATGATTTTCTGCTGAATGAACTGAAGCCTTTTGAAAAAGATTTTCAAATCAGTGGAGGAAGCGCCGGTCTGCATATTCTGCTGACAGATACAAAAGACAGGAGTGAGGAAGAACTGGCAACTCTGGCAGAGAATAACGGTGTGAAAGTATATTGTATGGGAGAGTTCCGGTTGGATAAGAGTGAGAAGGAACCGGAGCCTGCCACCATGATCCTTGGATATGGCGGACTTTCCATGGAGGAGATCCGGGAAGGAATAGAGAGATTAAAAAAAGTCTGGTTATAAATCGCAGTGATTTATCATCAGACTTTTGCATTTATACTTATTTACTTCAGCTTATGAATATAAAGCATTGTATTTCGATTGTTTACTTCCTGTAGGCAATTTTCTTCATCATGCCCAGATAAGATACAGTTTCCTCGTAGAGCATTTCCGGATGGAAAGAAGAATTCTCAAACCGGGCAGTCATCAGGCCGCTGATTGTATAATCCAGCATGGCATCCAGTTTGTCGAACTCCACATCACTTAAGAAAAGAGAGCGGTCAGTCTGATTCTTCAGGACAGCATAGACATCCTGGATGACATCACGCTGCTTCTCAATCGCCATTAATGCTTCGCTGACGTCTTCAGATTTGCAGCGGTTTAAAAATCCCTGCATATACGGGTAATTCTTCAGAACCTGCATTTTCGCATATTCCATCTGTTTTCTGATCTCAAAATAGTCAGTTTCCGTGGAAGAAACTCCGCTGGTCAATTCAAGCTTCATAAACCGCACACTATAATCATAAAGGAAGGAATAAAGTCCAAGCTTACTTCCGAAATAGTGAAACAAAAGCCCCTTGCTGATGCCTGCTTCGGCAACAATATCATCTGTACTGGCATGCTTATAGCCGTTCAACGCAAAAATCTTCAGCGCGGCATTGATCATGCGATCCTGTTTTTCTTTTTTCAGATCAAAAAATTTCTCGTTCATACTTACCTCAATTGCGTGGACAGCTTCCATAAATCAACGGGAATTGCTATCCTATTTTGTCATATATTGACCTTGCGAGTCGAACTTTAATATAGCATAAATCAGCGGTGGATTCAATGTCTGAAACAAAACTAGTTTCCGGAAAATTTTAAGCCACAAGATATAGTGGACGTAAATTCCTGTTCTCATTTTTTACGGTTTTTTTATGCATATTCCCTTTTCATTTTCATAAAATAGTATTAATATAGTAATATAAGAAGCGGTGAAAGGAGAACACTGATGGCGAAGAAATTTGGAAAGTTTTTAATGGTTACAGCGGCTCTTAGCGCCGTAGCAGCAGGAGCATATTATTATCTGCAGAATAAGGATTCTCTGATAGATGATGATTTTGACGATGATGACGATTTTGATAATTTCGATGAGGACTTAGACGAGGATACGAATCGTAATTACGTTGACCTGGATCTGGACAAGGCTGAGGACTTTAAAGAGGGTCTGGATGCAGCCAAAGCGGAAGCCACTGACAAGGTCGTAGGAGCTGTGAAGGAAGCAGCAGAGAAGGTCGAGGAGAAAGCTGAGGCGAAGGTAGAAGAGTTCTTCGATGATGATGATGACAGCGACGGGTCCATGGACGCAATGTAAGAAGTGTGAATAACTGAGAACAAAGTAAAGGGTGCTGTTGCATCGGCTGATACTTGGCTGGGTAACAGCTCTTTTTGTGTAATAGAAAAGTGCTCGTATGTAGTGCGAAGCCAACAAGAATCGACGTAGGAGATTCTTGCAAGGTTCGCTGCTGAGCGAACCTTTTTTGTGTATGATCGGGGAATGAACGGAAGATGGAACAGGTACTATGAATTTGAGGACACCGATCCAGAAGTGATTGACGAGATTGTTGAAGAAATCAAAGAGGAAAGCAAAGCGGAACCGGAAGAGAAGTCCTTTGACTGGAGAGGCCCATTATATATTTCCGGTGTTGTCTTTCGTGTTTTTGTAATCGTATTTGCTATTGTTATGATTAGAAAGAAAAAATAGAACACAGAGACTGTGAATAAAAGTCTGTAAATAGATCTTCTATGATAATTATTTAGGGCTGAATGCTGATTGATGTTAGCATCCAGCCCTTTGCTTATGTATATCACTGCCATACAGGCATGTCAACAAGAGGTATTGATATACCTCTAAGATAAGTGTTCAGTTACAAGCATCATTCAGGCAATCGTCCTTCGTACATGATGCATAATTCGCCATATACAGCGCCCCAGTTTCTAATAGTCTGAGTCCATTTCTTTGTTGCTTCAAATGTTGCCAGATAAAGGGCCTTTAATAAGGCTGTATCGCTAGGAAATACGCTTCTCTGCCTATTGAGTTTGCGATAGGTTGAATTCAAGCTCTCTATAGCATTTGTTGTATATATAACCTTTCTGACGGTTGGTGAAAACTTGAAGATAGGTGAAACAGCATCCCAGTTATCATACCAACGCTTCATAGCATTCGGATACTTAGGAGTCCATTTTTCATTGACTCTATCTAATGCTTCTCTGGCCTTCTCTTCAGTAGGAGCGTGATAAATAGTCTTAAGGTCAGTAGCAAACAGTTTCCTATCTTTGTCAGGTACATACTTAAGAGTATTTCTGACCTGATGTACAATACAACGCTGATATTCGGTGTTAGGGAAAGCTGTTCCGATAGCCTCCTTAATACCTGTAAGCCCATCAGCACAGATAATCATGATATCCTGTACTCCACGATTCTTAAGCTCATTAAGAACGGATAACCAGTACTTAGAGCTCTCGTTAGCTCCCACAGTGATAGTTAGTACATCCTTTCTTCCTTCAACAGTTATGCCAAGTATTACATAAGCTGCAAGCTTCTTGATAACACCCTCGTCTCTTACAGAATAGTGTATGGCATCGATATAGAGTATAGGATAAACCTCATCTAATGGACGATTCTGCCAGTCTTCAATCTGAGGAAGAATCTTATCTGTGACATCAGAAATAAATCCTTCTGATGTTTCAAAGCCGTAGATGTCCTCAATGGTCTCGGATATTTGTCTGGTAGTCATTCCTTTAGCGTACATAGAGATAATCTTCTGATCGATGTCAGATATATCTTTCTGACGCTTTTTAACCACTTGTGGCTCAAAGGTGGATTTACGATCCTGTGGCACTTCAATCTCCATAGAGCCATAACTGCTGTTTACACGCTTGGTCTTGTAGCCATTGCGATAATCATCACTGTCTGAGCGTTCGGAACGTCCATATCCAAGGTGGTCATCCATTTCAGCCTCCATCATTTCCTTGATGGTGCCTCCAAGCAGATCCTTGAGAGCATCCTGAATATCTTCATCAGTCTCAATGTCATACTCTTGAAGAAGCTGATGAATAATGTTTCTTTTGCCCTCTGTCATTTGTACTTTGTGTACGGGTTTTCTTAAGGCAATTTCAGCGGAAAATAGCCATTATTCCTCTGCTTTTCTGCTCCATTTCTCGAAAAAGGGCAGACTGCCCCTATATCAGGTTGTGGAGAGTCTTCGCCCGGCGATTGCAAAGGCGTACAAATTGGCACAGGCGAACATGGCATACAGACGGTTTTCGTTTTTCGCCAGTCCGCGGTACACCGTTTTCTTATAGCCGAATTGACACTTGATGATCCGAAATGCGTGCTCTACCTTACAGCGCACAGAGGACTTGCGGCTCTCAACTACTTGCTTCGGCTGCTTTTTT
>JALETS010000179.1 GCA_022781395.1 Lachnospiraceae bacterium
TTGTCTATGTATGCTTCTCTGATTATGACCCGACCATTCCGAATAAGGAAGTAGCTTTCCATAAGATTGCGGTTACCAATACCTTTGGTGAGTGGCTTGCAGCAAACAATATGAAGCAGGCAAGAATAGCTGAGACAGAGAAATATGCACATGTAACCTTTTTCTTCAATGGTGGCGTGGAGGAACCCAATCCGGGAGAAGACAGAATCCTCGTTAATTCCCCGAAGGATGTTGCTACCTATGATCTGAAGCCTCAGATGAGTGCTTATGAAGTATGTGACAAATTAGTAGGTGCCATTAAATCCGGTGAGTATGATGTTATCATCATCAACTTTGCGAACCCTGACATGGTAGGACATACAGGCGTACAGGAAGCTGCTATTAAGGCTGTGGAAGCAGTTGATGAGTGTGTCGGAAAAGCAGTAGAGGCTTTGAAGGAAGTAGACGGCGTGATGTTTATCTGTGCTGATCATGGCAATGCAGAGCAGCTTGTTGATTATGAGACAGGCGCACCGTTTACTGCTCACACAACCAATCCGGTACCGTTTATCTTAGTCAATGCCGATCCTTCCTATAAGCTTAGAGAAGGTGGATGCCTGGCAGATATCGTTCCAACCCTGATTGAGTTAATGGGTAAGGAACAGCCGGCAGAGATGACAGGTAAGTCTTTACTTATAAAATAGGAATTACAGTGTATCAAGAGCACGTATGAAGTTCTCATATGTGCTCTTTTTGCGTGTATCAGCAGAGTCAGAAGGACTGCGAAAACGGCTGATACACACAAGCAGAGTCAGAACTGCAGAATAACAGAAATATTCTAATATATAGTTGACAGTATCGTATTCCTGGAATATACTAAGTGTACTAATATAAATAGTACACTTAGTATTATTTGTTGTGGTGCAAATTGCTAAATAAAAGAGAAAGGAGTACCTATGATTATCATAGATTATAAAGATGCCAGACCAATCTATGAGCAGATAGTGGAGAAATTCAAAGTTCTCATCCTGAAGGGCGGCATGCAGCCGGATGAGCAGATGCCTTCTGTCAGGAATCTGGCGATTGAACTTTCCATTAATCCCAATACCATTCAGAAGGCCTATGCAGAACTGGAACGGCAGGGATTTATCTATACCGTTAAAGGAAGAGGAAATTTTGTGTCCGGGGACAGCAGGCTGGTGGAAGAGCGGAAAAAGGAATGCCTGCATAAGATTCTGGAGCTGGCTGTGGAAGCAATGGAAATAGGTCTTTCAAAAGCGGAATTAATGAGAGAGATTGAACAACTGTAGATTCAGAGGGGAAAAGTGTGAAAAATCATGTTGTGAGACATGGTTGGAAGGAGAGGAAGCTATGATTGAGATGCATAATCTGACGAAGTCCTTTGATCAGAAGACGAAAGCAGTGGACAGCGTCAGTGTTACGATAAAAGAGAATACGGTATTTGGACTGATTGGTACAAACGGTGCCGGCAAGAGTACGGTGCTTCGTATGGTATCCGGAGTATTGAAGCCGGACGAGGGCGTTGTGACAGTGGATAACATGCCTGTATATAACAATGTGGAAGCAAAGAAACGATTGTTCTTTATTGCAGATGAACCTTATTTCTTTGCCAATACCAATGCCAGGACAATGGAGCATTATTACAGCGGTATTTATGAGAACTTTGACAGAGAGGAGTTCTATAAGTATTTGGAGAATTTTAATCTGGATAAGAACAGGAAGATCAATACCTTTTCCAAAGGTATGAAGAAGCAGTTGGCCTTGCTCTTGGGAATCTGCGCACATACCGAATATATTCTGTGTGATGAGACCTTTGATGGGCTGGACCCGGTGATGCGCCAGGGAATCAAATCGATTTTTGCTAAGGAGATGGAAGAGAGAGGTCTTACGCCTGTGATTGCATCACATAACTTAAGAGAGCTGGAAGATATCTGTGACCATGTAGGCCTGCTGCATAAGGGCGGTGTACTTCTTTCCAAGGATCTGGAGGATATGAAATGTAATATTCAGAAGGTTCAGTGTGTTTTTGCCAGTGTGGAAGATGAACTGAAGGCCTTGAACGGCTTGGAAGTGTTGAAGAAGGAGCAGAGAGGATCGCTGCGCACGATTACGGTCAGAAGTACAAGAGAAGAAGTGACTGCCAGATTTGCTACAGTCAATACAATATTTTACGAAGTGCTTCCTTTATCTCTTGAGGAAATCTTTATCAGCGAAACGGAGGTAGTGGGATATGATATCAAGAAACTCATTCTGGGCTAGTTGCCTGGAAAATCATAAGAGAAGAATATGGGTATGGATTGTTGCCTTTATGATGCAACTGTTGATTTATGTAGGAGTACTTACCGTATACTTAAGCCGCATCAGATTCTGGTATGAGGATGGCGCATACAGAACGAATGAAGAATTCAGGAAAGCAATGGCGCAGGCCGCACAGGATGCGCTTGGATTTCAGCCGGTTCTGTTCATAGGCGTTATGGTATTGGCGGTTATTATTGGTAAACAGGGCTTTTCCTACCTGAATGACAGACGTAAAGTGGATATGTATCACAGTGTACCCGTATCCAAAACAAGAAGATTTTTTGCAATTTATCTGAATGGTATTGTTATTTATCTGACTGCAACATTGTTTGGTCTGCTTGTGGGTACTGTCGTTGCAGCGGCACAGGGAGCGATTACCGGTTCCGTCCTGGCAGTGATCGGCCTGGCTTTTGTGTGGAATCTGGTATTTTTCCTGGTGGTCTATCATACGATGATTCTGGCAGTGATGCTGACGGGAAACAGTTTTGTGGCTCTATGTGTATTTGGCATTCTTGCAGCGTATGAACCTATGTTATACGAATGTATTGTCAGCTTCCGGTACAGCTTCTTTGAAAGATACAGCAACTATTTTATTCCTTTCACCCCGAAATGCTCTGCATTTGCTGATTATTTCAATCATACGGAAAGTATTAAATATATGAGCACTTCACAGGAAATGGCAGGAACAGCGGTACCTTATATAGGTAAATGGTTTGTGCTTTCAGTGATATTGTTCATAGCAGTCTATGTATGTTATCATAAGAGAATGTCTGAGGCTGCCGGTAAGGCCATTGCATTTGCAAAGTTAAAGCCGGTTATTAAGATTCTGGTGGTGGTAGAGGCCAGTATGATCGTAGGCAGTATTGTGCGCGATGCCGCCTATGAGAATGATGTATTGATGCTTGTTGGCATGCTTTTGGCCGGTATTATCTGCTGCGCGGTTCTGGAGGTTATTTACGAATTTGATCTGAAATGTGTGCTGCGCCACTGGGTATCAAGCGGTGTGGCAGTGCTTGCGATTCTGGCGGTATTCTGCATCTTCAAATTTGATCTGCTTGGATATGACCGCTATGTACCGGAGGCAGATCAGGTGGAAAGTGTCGTTTTTGAGCCGAATGTAGAATATGCGGACTATTGGGATGATACTTTTGAATATATACCCGGTAATGAATATCTGATGGAGCATATGTATGTAACGGCAGTAGAAGATGTGGTTGCCCTTGCACAGAAGGATCAGCAGGAAGAGCAGGAAAACATGGGTGATCCGAGACGTGTGGAAGTTGTATACCGATTGAAATCCGGCAGAAATGTGGAGAGAGGTTTCTGGGTGGATTTCGATAATCCTGCCAACGAGGAACTGTTGAATCATATCATTGGAAGTCAGGAATTCAAAGCAGGCATGTATCAGATTGTGGACGATGCGAAGTCCTGTGATAAGGTACAGACGATTACCTATAGCAATGGCTGTGTTGAGAGTATTCTTCCGTTAGAGGATGCCGGAAAACTCAGAGAGGCTTATCTGAAGGATCTGGAACAGATGGATTTCAGCATGGTCAGAAATAATTACCCATGTGGAACGCTTTGTTTCGGTTTCCGGAATAATATGTGGTTAAGATGTCCTATCTATGACAGTTATACAAATGTGCTTCAGTACCTTAAGGAGCAGGGTGCTTATTATCCGACACAACTGAATGCGGAAGATATTGCAAGTATTACTGTCACAAACTATCATAATGAGATCTATGAGGACGATTATGCGGATGTAGAGGAAGCTTATGATGCATATCGGGAAATGGCGGTAGGAGCTGAAGAAGTATATAGTGATGTATCGGCAGCATACGAAGATGTATCGGTAGTGGAGAGCTTCTATGATCAGGAGCAGATTGAGGAAATTCTGCAGTGCATCTATCCATCGGCTTTTCAGTATGATTGGCATAGTTATGAGGAATTTGATTACAACTATGATGTGTGCATAGAATTTAAGAAGGACAGTGACTATCCTTATAATAAGACAGTATATTATTTCTATTACAATATGCTGGCAGATCAGGTGCCGGAATTTGTCGTGGAGGCAACTGCGCTAAAATAGAGAAGGACGCTGTGTCAGAATAGAGAGGCAGCGGTGTCAGAACTGAAGGAGACAGCGGTGGAGAAAGTAAAGAAGGAAGAACCTGTAATTCGGGTAAAAGATTTATATAAGATATACCGGGTCGGAGAAGAAAAGGTAAGAGCCTTAAACGGTGTCAGCTTTACCATAAATCGGGGAGATTTCTGCTCCATCGTCGGAACCTCAGGCTCCGGTAAATCTACTTTGCTCAATATGCTGGCAGGATTGGAGAAGCCCACCAAGGGTGAGATCGTAATTGCCGGTGAGCATATTGAGGCGAAGAGTGAAAACCAGCTGGTTGCATTCAGACGGGAGCACATTGGTTTTATTTTCCAGTCCTTCAATTTAATGGGTACGATGAATGCGATTGAAAATGTGGCATTGCCCCTGACCTTTCAGGGTGTGGACAGAAAATCACGTAATGCCAAAGCGGAAGAGATGCTGGACTTGGTGGGTTTGAGCAAACATAAGCTGCACAGGCCCAATCAGATGTCCGGTGGTCAGCAGCAGCGTGTGGGTGTGGCAAGAGCACTGGTGGTAGAACCGGAGATTATTTTTGCGGACGAGCCAACCGGTAATCTGGATTCCAATACATCTGTGGAAGTTATGAATCTGATGAAGAAAGTCGTGCGAGAGAAGAACCAGACCCTTGTCATGGTAACACATGATAATTATCTGGCAAGTTTTGCGGATATTGTAATAAGAATTGTGGATGGTAAAATTGTAGATACAGAGGACCGGCGGGGACAGAAGCTGCCGGATGAGATACAGAAGGTTTAATACCATTGGAAGAGTAATCTGCCAAACGGCCGGGAAACTGTATCAGAGAACGGCATGGGTTTTAAAATGAGAAAAGAATGGAATGAAGGGAAGAAAATCATGAAGGGAAGAGTCAGAAGAAAGATTTTAATGGGATTTGCATTCTGTGTGGCATGTCTGCTGGTACTGCCTGTCCTGCCTTGGCAGGAAAAGTCGTTGTCTGCTGTTCATGCCGAGGAAGTCAGCGGTAATTCGGTGACTTATCAGGAGCATACTTCGGATAGAATCATCAATGATGAAGACAGGGCAGATGCAGATGCAGACATGCTTTATTATATGCAGAGTCTGGAGGTACGCTATAAGCTGGACCAGAAGGTCATGGAGGGTTTGCACAAGCTCTTTGACAGTGCGGTATATTATATTGCAAACACAGAGATGAGCGTGACCGATCTGTGGTCTTATGTGTCACAGACCAAGAGTAATATGGAGTCAGCGGCAGTGGCGAAGGTAAGCATGACGACCAGTGAATTTCTGCAGGTGGGAGATAACTGGGAAACACCGACTGTCAGTTACGGACAGTCGGTTGATATTGTGCTACCTATTGTGAATTTTGGTACAGAGGAATTGAATGATCTGATCATAGAACCGGCTACTTCTACGCTGGTAACGGAATGGCCGTTTGAACCGGATATGACTAATTATCTGCAGACCGAGCCTTATATTCCGGGTAATAAGACGAAGGAAGCTGCTATGCAGAACCGCAGAGAGTTCACCTTCCATTTTACTACCAGAAGCGATGTGATGAGCGGCTATTATCCACTGAAATTTAAGGTGTGGTATACAAAGGCAGGAATCCGTTGTGAGGAACCGGCAGAATTGACCGTTTATGTAAAGACTGTGGGAAAACCCGGAAGCGGTATTATCGGCGGCAGTGGCCAGGAGGCATCCGGTGCCAAGCCCCGTATTATTGTAACGGGGTTTGAGACAAATCCGGCTAAAGTGTATGCCGGAGATACCTTCACCCTGACGATCCATGTACAGAATACATCCAAGGACACTCCGGTAACCAATGTGTTGTTTGATATGCAGGCGGCACAGGAGGGAGAGGATAAGACCAATACATATTCGGCTTTCCTGCCAACCTCCGGGGCAAGCTCTGTTTATATGGAAAAAATCGCAACAAACACAACTGCAGATTTGGAAATAGAGATGACAGCTAAGGCAGGTCTGGCGCAGAAACCCTATGTGCTGGATGTAAATATGAAGTATGATGCAGGCACGATGTTTGACCTGACTGATAAGGCAAGTGTTTCCATTCCAATCTATCAGGAAAGCCGTTTTGATACCAGTATACCGGAGGTGGCGCCTTCTGATATTACGGTAGGTTCCCAGTCAAATGTGATGTTCAGCGTATATAATACGGGCAAAACGACATTGTATAATGTACAAGTCAAATTCCATGCGGATTCTATTGAAGAGGCTTCTGCTTTCGTGGGTAACCTCCAATCCGGAGCCACCGGTAATGTGGATGTGATGCTGACCGGTGCGGCGGCTACCATGGATGACGGTACGATCACCATGGAAATTTCTTATGAGGATGAAGCAGGTAATGTGACCACAACGGAGAAAAGCTGTACCCTGTTCGTATCGGAAGAAGTCTATGATGATATGATGCCTGAGGATATGATGATGGAAGGCATGGAAGAAGAACAGAGTGGTTCCGGAGCCGGGCTGATTGTGGGCATTATAGTTATCTTCGTGATAGCGGCAATAGTAGGCCTTGTAGTATTCTTACAGATTCGCAGGAAGAAAAAAGCAGCAAAGGCAGCAGCGGATGAACTGGCCGAATTGGAAGCAGATCTGGAGGAGGATAACCCTGCGCCGGAAACAGTGACACCGGAGCAGAACGAGCGTGATAGTACAGAATAACAAAAATCGGAACGGAGGAGCCTATGAAGTTCCTTGATTTGCTGCGCATGAGCAGTAGTAATTTATGGAAGAGAAAAGTGAGAACCGTACTGACAGTATTGGGTGTAGTGATCGGTGTGGCATCCATTGTCGTCATGGTATCCCTGGGCTTGGGATTGAGCAATTCCCTGATGGAGCAGTATGAGTCTTATGGAGGCCTGACTCAGATTCAGGTACAGGCGCCGTGGAGTGGTGATTCGAGTTCTGATCAGGAAACCAAGAGACTGGACGACAAGCTGATCCGTGAAATAGAAGGCATGGAGCACGTGGAATCGGTCTATCCGATTATTGAAATATCTGCTCTTGCCAAATATGGCAGTTATGAAGGATACTTACAGATTCAGGGAATGCCC
>JALETS010000196.1 GCA_022781395.1 Lachnospiraceae bacterium
CTTCATTTCCCCATTTAAGACCCAGATCTGCCGCAGTGGTAACAATGGTTCCTCCCTCAATCGCATGCAGGGTAATCTCCGTATCCTTGAAGGATTCCACATATGCCTCGATCTCATCCTTGGCCTCTTGTGCTGTCATGCCTGAAAGGTTCATATCATTCACATAAATACCTGATTCAATTGTAATTTCCTGCGCACAAGCCGGCATTGCAAACAACATGGCTGTAACCATGGCTGCCGTAAGCACCATTGACAATCTCCGCATAAGTCTCCTCCCTCTCCGTATTAAATTGCCCAGCCGGAGAATTTATGTTAGAATGTGACTGTTCAGAGCAATCCTCGCGAATGAACCCTGAATCATCATAATAAAAAATAATGCCATTTATAATGCTGTAACCAGCAGCGGAATAACCATCGCCAGTACAACAATGATAATGATAACAGAAGAAATAATTTTTCTCGTTTTCCTATTAAACATAAAGTGAAGCCTCCTCACTTACTGAAAGGATATTATATATGAATTTCATCATTTTTGCAAGCATCCTCACTCTTTCCCTGGTAATTGCTCTGACTCTGTCCAAAGCCAAAAAACAGGCTGCCGCAACACAGCAGGATTACTGGGCCAGAGAAAGGGAAGCCAACAACACCAGATGCAAATCTTTGGATAATTTAAACTATATTAAAATCCCTTTGGAAGACTTTCCCATGAATCTTCTGAATGATGTTGCTAAAGTAGATGACTATAAGCAGATTATACGGGCACTGAGCGAGTCTCCCATTGTTAATTTTACCGGTATCAATAACACAGAGCTTAAACTCCGTTACGGTGCTCCTAATATTGACCTTCTGACCACATACGATCAGAACTACACTCTTTTAGTCAGGACACTACAGCAATGGGCGCAGATGCTCTATGATGCCGGCTATATGCAGGAGGCTTGTCAGCTTCTGGAATTCTCTGTTTCTACCGGCACTGATGTCAGCGGCACCTATCGTCTTCTTTGTGCAATTTACAAGAAACAGAATACTCCTGAAAAAATCGGTAGCCTCTATCCCATAGCAGAGACTCTGAACTCTGCCATGCAGAAAACTATCGTCCGTATTTTGCAAGAAGCTGATCAATCTTCCTGCTAGCCTCACTGCGGGTCAGCTTATCAATTTCATAGTCTACTATCAGTTTATGCCTGTCCACTAATTTATATAACTGTTCCCTCTGTGGAATTGTAATCGGCGTATCCCGTTTTGCCTGATAGCGAAGCGGTTTTGGCCGGAAAAGACTTTTATCTCCCTCTTCTTCCTCTTTCTTGAAGAAACATTCTGTCAGCTTCTGATATAAGGAAACGGTAGCTCTGGCATCTGCCAATGCTCTGTGCGCACAATGGCTAATCCCATAATATTGACACAGATATCCCAGACTCCGGCTCTCCAGTTCCGACAGATATTTACGGGCGATCTTCAGTGTATCAATCCCCTGCCTTTCAAAAGTAAGCCTTTCGTTAACTGCCGCCTTCTTCACAAAAGAATAATCGAACAATACACTGTGCCCCAGCAAAATATTGTCTCCGATAAAGCTCAGAAGCTTTGGCAATACCTCTTCCATCTGTGGTGCATCTGCAAGCTGTCCATCGCAGATTCCCGTAAGTTCCACAATCCGTTCCTCCAGTTTTCTGTCAGGATTAACAAAAGTCTCCCATTCCTCCACAATAGTATTCTGTTCTACCTTCACTGCACCGATCTCTATTATCTTATCTCTTTTCGGATCTAAGCCCGTGGTTTCCAGATCGATGCATACATAGGAATCTGTCATTTTCCCCTCATTTCTGCCCAATCGGTGAATTAAAACACTATAATAAATCTCCGGATAAGGGCTGCTTACGGCAACACTACCGTTCTCGCCTCATAGGTCAAGGGATCTCGCTTCTGATAATCAAACAAAACTGCCACAGAATCCGACAGAGCATCCGTCTGCAATTTAAGATTCTTCTCCCATACAGGATAATGAAACAACTCCATATGCGTCATCTTACTCATCTGCCTGCTGTCATAGGAGACATAGGCCGCAAGATAGCTTCTCTCCGTTTCCTCCTGCTCATAAAATTCCCTCATCTGCTTCTTAAACCGCTCTTGCTCATCTGCATCCATCTGCGGTGCAAAGGCAGGCCTGCTTTTGACATTTTCCCTTAAATACAAATCATAGGTGAGCACTTCCCGCAGAAGCTCTTCCTTTTCCCTAAGAGGCGTTGTCATCCCAAATTCAAACAACACCTGATATCTATAACTGCGCGCCGGAACCTGTGTAAAATACCCCTTCTCCCGGTAAAATTCCGCCAGCGACAGATACAGACTGAAAGCATCCGGATATACCTGCTCCAGCAAACCTATCGTATAGATAAACTGATTGCTGTTATAGTAAGTCTCCACCATTTCTTCCACTTCTTTTAATAATAACACCTTATCATAAGGAAGCCATCTGGTAGATAATACCTCATAAGGTGGTGTATCCAGATACTGTATTTCATAACTACGCGCCATCTCATGCATATAGGCACCCTTTAATACTTTCAAAAAACCCAGCTGCAGCTGCTCCGGTTCCATAGCATAGACAGTATTAAAAGAATGTCTGAAGCTGTCGTAATCCTCATAAGGAAGCCCAGCAATCAAATCCAGATGCACATGAATATTATGCCCTTGCCTGATCCGCTCTACCACATACTTTAACCTTTCCATATTAGTACTGCGGCGTATTTCCCGTAATGTATCAGGATTCACAGTCTGCACACCGATCTCCATCTGCATCAGTCCCGGTCTCATCCGGGATAACAGTTCCAGTTCTTCCTCTGATATAATATCTGCTTCTATCTCAAAATGAAAGTTCGTCACTCCATTGTCATGCTCCAGAAGATACTGCCAGATTCCCATGGCATGTTCATGATTACAGTTAAAGGTTCTGTCCACAAATTTGACCTGCTTTACCCGATGATCCAGAAAAAACTGTAATTCCCGCTTCACAATATCAAGCTGCCTCAGACGCACCTTTTTATCAATGGAAGACAGACAATAGCTGCAACGGTAAGGACATCCCCGGCTGCTCTCATAGTAAATAATCCGGTTCTCAAATTGCTCCAGACCATAGTAGAGAAACGGAAGCTTAGACAGATCTGTCAGTTCCCTATCTCCTGTTCTGACAATACCATTATCGCTTCTGTATACAATTCCTCTGATTTCATTCAGAGGCTTTGCTCCCTCTATCAGCTCTTTAAAGGTCTCCTCGCCTTCTCCGACCATAATGCCTGTTACCATCGGGAACTTCTCCATTATCTCCCCGGCATCATAGGAAACCTCCGGTCCTCCCAGCCAGATAGGTATTCCCGGCATAATCTTAGGAATCTCCGGCAACAGCAGGGAAACCATGCTCCAGTTCCATATATAACAGGAAACGGCAATCATATCCGGCTTACGCCTGTACAAGTCTGCCAGAATATCTTCCCTTCGGTGGTTAATGGTGTATTCCGCTATCTGAATTTCTCTTCCGTCCATCTCACCAGCGTATGCCCGCAGACTGTAAAGTGCCGGATTGGAGTGTATGTACTTTGCATTGATTGCAGTGAGTAATATTTTCATATTGATATCTATATTTCTCATTCTCTGTTATAACAGACCCGTTCCTTTTACTGATCAATTTCACTAAAATCATATCATCTGCCCAAGTCTCTTGCAATAAATAAAATCCGTATTTCCATTTGATATAGTGATATGATAATATTTAACGAACCATAAATTTTATGCCCGGTATTTCTTCTGTAGTAAATGTATCGCATAATACACAATATATATGTGTATCAGTGAATATAAACCACTATATATTGTGCATTATGTCCTCTCTATGCATGATAATAGGACAAATATTCCGCACATAATATCCTAATTAGAAATCGGAATATTTTTATGGCAAATATAGCCTACAATGATTAAAAGGATATACGCATGAAAACAAGAATTAAGGAACTTCGATTGGAAAAGAAATTGACACAACAGGCTTTGGCAAAGCACTTAGGCATTAATCAGGCTTCTCTAAGCAAGCTTGAATGTGAAGCAAGTATTCCGGATGCAGCACTCCTAATAGATTTGGCCAATTTCTTTCATGTCTCTACCGATTATATTCTATTTCGTTCTAATGAGCGTTTAAATGCAGATCATTTTCTGGAAAACAATCTGTGTCATCTGAAAAAATATCAGCATCTTATTGTCCTATTTCAAAAAATGAATGCTACGCAGCAGGATCACTGTTACAAGTTCCTGAGCAGCATGATGGAAACAAACGAAGATTAACTATAAATGACATATATCGCATTTCTGACGGAATGGCAGCACCCCAAACCCAAAACATGAAACAACCATTATCACTGCCATATCCGATCTTCGCGTTATCCGTAACGCGTCTAAAGGCGGAATCTTACGATTCCGCCTCATTTCTATTCTATCGATATACCTAATTGCATAACTATCCATTATTCTCAGATAAGTTGTGCAGATTAACATATTCATAAGCGAGGTACTTTGATTAATTGAGAAATTCCACAAACCTGTCAAAGGCCGCCTGTCCTTCTGCAGTTCTCTTATAGACACCTGCATCTTCCAGCACCTGCATGAATACATCACCGATTTCTTTATGCAGAATATCCATAATGTTATCTTTATTAATCTCTTCATATTTAGGCAGGAACTCCTCTACCCAGTCAGCATGCTTCTCCAGAACTTCATCCTTACGGATATCCGCACCGGTCACAATAGCCTCTGCAAGCTGCTCCATCTCTCCCTTTAATCTGGCCGGCAGCACTGCCAATCCCATAACCTCGATCAGACCGATATTTTCTTTCTTAATATGATGAAGCTTCGCGTGAGGATGATATACTCCTAATGGATGTTCCTCAGTCGTTATGTTATTACGGAGTACCAGATCCAGCTCATATAAATCTCCACGCTTTCTGGCAATCGGAGTAATTGTATTGTGAGGTTCACCTTCTGTCTCAGCGAAGATAAAAGCCGTTTCATCCGTATAACCTCTCCACGCATTCAGAATCATGTCCGCAAGCGCAATAAGTCTCTCCGTGTCCTTAGATGCGATACGGATTACTGACATCGGCCAGTTTACGATACCGGCTTTTACATCCTCAAATCCTTTGACCGTAAAGTTCCTCTCTACCGGTGCTTTCGCCATGGCAAATTCATAATTACCGCCCTGGAAATGATCGTGACTCAGAATAGAACCGCCTACAATGGGCAGATCTGCGTTAGAGCCTACGAAGTAATGCGGAAACTGTTTCACAAAGTCAAACAGCTTGCAAAAAGTATCATGCTCGATCTTCATCGGAATGTGTTGTGAATTAAACACAATACAATGCTCATTATAATATACATATGGAGAATACTGGAATCCCCACTGACTGCCATTGATTGTTACCGGAATGATTCTATGGTTCTGTCTGGCCGGATGATTTACACGTCCTGCATAGCCTTCATTCTCAATACAGAGCAGGCATTTAGGGTAGCCGCTCTGTTTTGCATTCTTAGCCGCCGCAATTGCCTTCGGGTCCTTCTCCGGCTTAGACAGATTAATGGTAATATCCAGGTCACCGTATTTGGTCTGTACGATCCATTTCTGATCTTTCTTAATACGGTATCTTCTGATATAATCCGTGTCCCGGCTTAACTTATAGAAATAATCCGTAGCCTCTTTCGGGCTCTTGCCATATAACTCATGGAATTTACGAATGACCTCACTCGGTCTTGGCACCAACAGTCCCATAATCTTTGTATCAAACAAATCACGATACACGATGCTGTTCTCAGTCATAATTCCTTTCTCATAAGCATAATCCATCATCTCGCCGAGGACTGTCTCTAATTCATCCTCTGCCATTGTAACGGCTTCATTACAGTCTTCTAATTCATCTAACTGAAATAGCTCCAATAATCTGTTTGTTGTATAGATCTGATCCTCCGGCTCGATCAATCTGGTATTTAATCCATACTGTACTAATTTCCTGATATTCTTCTGAATCATCTTAACATCGGTTCCTTTCTTACAGTCTGCTTGGGCCATCACCAATCTCTACCACATAAAAGTCTGCCTGTTTGCCTACGCGCTGCTGATATGCTGTCCCAACCTTTTCCTTGAAGTTCTCTACTGCTTCATCTTTTACAATGCTGACAGTACAGCCACCGAAACCGCCACCGGTAATACGGGAACCGATTACACCGTCTACTTTCCATGCTTCTTCAACCAATACATCTATCTCATCGCAGGATACCTGATAGTCATCACGCAAAGATACATGGGAAGCATTCATCAACTGGCCGAACAAAGTCAGATCATTTTTCTTTAATGCCTCAACCGCACGGATTGTCCTCTGGTTCTCATAAACCGCATGTTTAGCACGTTTTACCCGAACCTCATCCTTGATGGCTGTTTTATTTGCCTCAAACTGCTCTTCTGTCAGGTCTCCCAGACCGTTAATCTTAACAACTGTCTGTAATTCCTCCAGTGCTTTTTCACACTCGCTTCTTCTTACGTTATATTCGGAATTAACAAGTGAATGCTTTACATTACTGTTAGTTACCACAATCTTAGCCCCATCCAGCACAAGCGGTGCATACTCATAGAAAAGATCCGCTGTGTCTAAGAAGATTGCATGATCCTTCTTACCCATGGCTGAAGCAAACTGATCCATGATACCGCAGTTCATACCGTTGAAATTATTTTCGGAATACTGACCAATCTTAGCCAGATCAATATTGGTTACATCAAATCCATATAAATCTCTCAGATAATATCCGGTCAATACTTCCAGCGATGCGGAAGAAGAAAGTCCGGAACCGTTAGGAATATTGCCGTTCAGCACAACATCCAGACCACAGTCCATCTTCATACCACGCTCAGCAAAGGCCCACATAACTCCCTTCGGATAATTCGTCCAGCCTGCTGCATCGGAAGGTGTCAGATCATCAAGGCTTGACTCCATGATGCCAAGCTCCTCGAAATTCATGGAATAAAAGTTCAGTTTCCTGTCCGCTCTCTTTCTGACCGCCGCATAAGTACCGATCGTCAATGCACACGGAAATACATGTCCGCCATTATAATCTGTGTGCTCACCAATCAGATTCACACGTCCGGGAGCAAAGTAAACATTCACACCATTTGCATCCCCAAATAACTCTTCGAATTTCTTTAATACTGTTTCCTTCATACCCTGTCTCCTTCTCTTAAATAACTTTGTCTGCTATTACCCAATATTATTGCTTAATGTTAGAAATATCTTTACACATCCCGTTCTGTCTCTCTGCAGATGCGCAACCGGATGCGCTTATTTGTTTTTCTACATCTATCATAATAGATATAATCCCGTACTGAAATATCTGTTTGTTATATAAACCTGTCAAAATGTTGTCTATTATTCCTTTTTTAATTCGTTTTTATTGAGATTGTTGATCTGATTGATGAAATCCTCTACCTGCCGAAGCTGTTCCTTGCTGCGTCTCGTCTCACCCTTCTGTATCTCCTTGCGATAACTGGTGGGAGACATCTTCTTCATTTGACGAAAAGCTTTGGTAAAAACAAGTGGATCATGATACCCACAGGATAAAGCAATACTTTCAACAGGCAGCGATGTAAGCTGCAGAAGCTCTGTCGCCTTGGTAATTCGGAATGTAGTCAGAAACTGCTGAGGTGACATTCCCATGGAAGCCTGGAACAGCGTATAGAGATAACTCCTGTTAATGCACACATAATCAGCCACATCTGTTACTTTAATAGGATTGCAATAGTTACTCTGGATAAAGGATACCGCTTTACGTACATAAGTATTTGCACGATCTGTCTCACTTTTTTGTGTCACGTTACTGCCCTCCGCTATGACAGACAGAAAAATGCCAAGCTGTCCGTTACGGCGCAGGTCATGTGACAAACCAAACGTATTATGCTCCATCATATCCTTCACAATTTGATACAGTTCGTCCGATGCTTCGGATTTAAAGATGGGCTGTCGCACAGACAGCCCGATATTACTGATATATTCTGCTGCCCGCGTACCGCTGAAGCCGACCCAGACATAGGTCCAGGGATCCTGCTCATCTGCCTGATAGAATGCCAGTTCATCCGGTGTGATCAGAAATCCATAACCTGCCTCTAACGGATATTCTTCCCCTCCGATAGAGAATTTACCCTTACCACTTAAAATATAATGAATCAGATAATGTGGCTTCAATGCCGGTCCGAAGCTGTGCAGAGGTTCCGTTCTTGATAATCCGCAGCAATTCACATACAGGCTGCCGGTCTGCTCACCTGCAAATTCCAGTTTATATGCCTTCTCCATACTTAGTTGCCTTCCGTCTCCTCAGCGTGATCAGCCAGCTTCTGCTGCCAGCAACGTGCTGTTTCTCTGCAGATATCGTAGTCGAAGCTTCCCATCGCTTTAGAAATCTGCCCCATAAAGTCATCCCATGGTTTCTCATAAGTATATTCAGACAATGCTTTAACGATTTCCTCTCCGCGGATTGAATCATATTCCTCCATACTGTCACATAACTGATCCAGCAGACCAAGTACCTTATCCTTGTCAAAAGATTTCTTAGCAATAGGTGCCTTCACCCGACAATAGGGTGCTATTATATCATAAAGACCTCTGTACATAGACAACAATTTCGGCGTTTTAGCAAGTATTAATTCCCAGTTCCCGTTTTTACCGTCTTCTTCCAGTTCTGCGGCCAGTTTAGATAATTCCAAAGCACCAATGGATTTAGAAGTACTCTTAAGAGAATGTACCTCAATCGTATACATCTCCAGGTCTTTGTCTGCAGCAGCCCGTTCTATCACGTCTGCCTTCTCATGAATACTATCCCTATAATCAGATAATACCTCTCTGTACAGTTCTGCATCCTGATCGGTATATTCCATGGCTGCTGCTACATCAATTCCTTCCATTTGCCATTGATATGGATCAATTTGATTATTTGTATCCCCTTTACTAACAGCTTCCTCTGTATTTTTATTGGAAACAATCTTGTCCTCCGGCAGCCACCTGCGCAGTGTTCGATCCATAATGCGCATCTCAATAGGTTTGGCTACAAAATCATTCATACCAGCCTCTAAGAACATCTCCTTGGCACCCCTCACTGCATTCGCAGACAAAGCTACAATGGCAACCTTCTGGAAATACTCCCCTTGCATCTCACGAATAATTTTAGTAGCATCTACACCATCCATAACCGGCATCATATGATCCATAAATACCAGATCATAATGTCCGCTTTGAACCATTTCAATGGCACGGCTTCCGCTATCCGCTGTCTCTACATTCATATGATAAGGACGAAGCAGTCCCTCAGCCACCTTCAGATTAACCTTATTATCATCTACAATCAGGATTCTGGCATCCGGTGCCGTAAAGGTAATCTGCCTGCCTGCTTTCTTGCGCTTTTCCTGATCCTTCCTGTCTGCTTCCTTTTGCAACATGGTCTGTAGCGCAACCTGAGAATTCTCATCAATACATGGTCTGCCATCAATGATTTCCTGTGGCACTGTGAAAATAAAGGTAGATCCTTTGCCCAATTCACTCTCTGCGCCCAGTGTACCATGCATTAATTCCGCCAGTTTTTTGGATATGGCAAGTCCCAGCCCACTTCCTCCGGCAGAACGATTTCTGCGGCTGTTAACCTGCTTGAAAATAGTAAACAACTCACCCATCTGCTCCTCTGAGATACCAATACCGGTATCAGCAACGCTGATTTTCAGATTGATATGATCAGCCTGCCCCTCTACAGGTTCTGAAACTAATTGCAGATGAATCCTTCCCTTTTCTGTATACTTAACCGCATTTCCAAGCAGATTCATCATAATCTGTTTGATTCGGACACTGTCTCCTTTTAAACGTACCGGAATATTAGGATCAATTTCCGTTGTAAATTCTATTTCCTTTTCTCCAAGCATAACCTGTATGATATTCGTTACATCATGTACTATTGACGTAATCTCATATTCTTCTTCTGTGATCTCCAGATTACCGGAATCAATCTTTGTAACATCCAGAATATCATCAATAATAGACAATAATTCCTCTCCTGCGGACTGGATATTATACAGATATTCCTTCTCCTGCTCCGGTATCTTCTCATTTCGCAGAGCCAATTCAACCATACCCGTGATAGCATTCATCGGCGTCCTGATCTCATGACTCATATTTGCCAGGAAATCTTCTTTTGCCTGTCCTGCCATCTCTGCTTCCTGTGCCTTCTTCTCTATCAGTTCCTGCATTTTTTTCTGACTCTTAATCAATACAATCATCAGAATCTGCACAAGATACAGGCTGAATATTCGTATCGTAACCGCAATCGAACTGTCACGATTCAGAAAGGCCTGCCATTCACCCTCAAAGATGATCCAGTATGCAACAAAAAGGGTAGTGAAACCAAGCATCAGATAATTAACTTGTAGCAAGTGGTAAAATGAGATCAGACAGACTGCCGCACAAAAGACCGTGAAGACTTCCGTAAATTCACGAAGCATCACACTATAACCCAGAATATTAATAAAAGTAAAAATGGTAATGGCATAGGCATGTACCTCTATGGATTCTCTTTGAAACCACAAAATCAGCGTAATAGCCACCATACTGAAACCCGGCACCATCAGCCATCGGGCATCATCTTGTAAGTATAAAATAATACACACATAATATAATATGTAAAAACAAAAAGCCCCAAACAGATATTTGGGTGCCTTCTTATCATATTCTCCCCACATAGCAAGATCCTCTGTTTCTTTCTCTGTTTAAGAATATAAACTTCCCATCTGTACAACTACTTTCCCATAAATACATTATCCAACTTGGCCAACAATGCATCCTTGGCAACCGGTTTTACAATATAGCCTGCCGGATTTAATGCCAGACATTCCATAACTGTAGATTTGTCAGTCTGTCCGGTTAAAAAGAATACCGGAATATCTTTCGTGGCTTCTCTGCTCTTAATGATTTTAAGAACCGCTGCACCATTGTACATAGGCATCATATAATCCAGCAGGATCAGATCCGGTGTAAATTTAAGCAGGAATTCTACCGCCACCTTACCGGAATTGACCACAGTTACCTTGTAATGCTCCTGTAAATAATAGCGTAAGGTTTTTAAAACTTCCGGATCATCATCCACAATCAAAATATGCTTTCTATTTGACAAATCATAACTTTGTTCAAAAATTATCTCAGGTTTCTTATCTGTCATAACAATCCTCTTTTCAGAATCATCTACTGAAATATAAATTTATATATTTATTGTACCATTAATTGCACCTTGTTGCCATATCATATCTAACATTTTGACAGTTTGGGAATTATTTCGTCGCACAAATTAAAGCCGAAACATATCCCATGGATATTTCTCTCCCAAACCCATATTAATCAACTCTCCCATTTGTTCGTCAAAATGATCCGTAGGATGATAGTATTTCAGCATATGATGCAATCGCCTAAGCCGCTCATCCTCCAGCTCTTTACCCTCCAATTCCTTCATTACCTTTTCCTGAAGATCCTTCATACCCGTATAATCGCCGGGAAATATGATTCCTGTCTGATTTACCATCAAGCCAAGAGCATATGCCAGTTCATAATTTCCTGTTATGACGCTTGTATCATTATTGCACTTAATAATAACTGCCTGTCTTGCCAATGAGGGAACCATACCGAAACTCCTTTCTGTCAGAGAATAAAAAG
>JALETS010000139.1 GCA_022781395.1 Lachnospiraceae bacterium
ATTTTTTTCTTCATTCTTTGCTATGATACAAACAGAAATAGGAATCATAGTATTTCTCCTTTGATAACGTAATATAGTGACACCCGAACACTATGTATGATACTATACTATCATATATAGTATGGTGTTTGTGAACTATTGTTTTTGGTATATTATACCACATCGAGTATACTTTATATATATCGGCAGATTAAAGTGTAAAAAGAAGAGGAATTCACGTTATGAGGAAAATTAGTGTTATCATGCCTTGTTATAATGCTGCGGAATACTTGCAACATAGTGTGGAAAGTATTTTGCAACAGACCATAGGGATGAAAGATATTGAAATTATTATGGTAGATGATGCCTCAACAGACCGGGGGGCTACACTGGAAATTATGATGTCCTATGAGAAAAAATATCCCGAAAACATCATGGTCATTCCACTGGAGCAGAATATGCGCCAGGGAGGCGCCAGGAATGTTGGCATTACTTATGCGACGGGGGAATATATGATCTTCTGTGATGCAGATGACTGTCTTGCCAAAGTAGCTTTAGAAAGGCTGTATCGCGTGGCAGTCAGACATGATGCGGATGTGGTAGAATTTCGGGCTAAAAATATTTCAGATTATGATGAGATCACGGATGAGGTTCGAAGTGGTGGTCAGGATTATCTGATTGACATTGATACTGTGGATAAGAGAAAAGAAATCATACAGCTTTCAATGGATAATTTCTCATTGGGATGCTTGAGAAAACTGTACCGGACATCATTGATACAGAACAATCAGCTCCGGTTTGCGGAACATCTGATCTGTGAAGAGCCTTCTTTTACTTTGCCGGTCAGGTTCTATGAGAAAAGACATTATTTTCTGGATGAGGAGCTATATCATTATTACCTGTCACCCAATAGTACGATGCGCAGTAACTGGGGAGAAAGACAGTGGGATAATATGCAGGTATGGCTGATATTGCTGCAGGATTTAGGACAGAGAGGTTTGTTACAGCAGTATTATGCAGAAATAGAGAGTATGTTCTTTGACTGGTGTTACAGACTGAGTATTGCGATGATGCACCAAAGAGGACAACTATTGACCGCGGACGGGTTGGAACTGTTGAAAAACACTGTACTAAAAGTCTTCCCTAATGTCAGAGAAAATAAGTATCTGGCAGATGAAAAGGGACAGAAATTATTGAAAACCTTTGATCTGGATTATAACGGGATGGATATTCATGAAATGAATCGAGTGATAAAAGAGGCCATGAACTGAGGATGACCTCTCATAATATGCATGTCGATGATGAAGCTGTTATGATGTCCGGGATAGTGCATCGCATATTTCACGCACCCGATGTCTGTAGGTATGAGATGCCAGTACCTTATCATGCCCGTTCTGTGCAATGGCAACGCGCTCTTTCTCGTGTAGCAGATAATAGTCTGTCTTGGTTAACAGATCGTCTATGCTTTCATAATAATCAAAATCTTCTCCCGGTACGAAATCATCCAGAAAATCCGCCTGATAATTACTTAGTAAGAAACCGCCACTTCCCATGATATCAAAGGCGCGCTGTGGGATACCGCTTAGGATGCTGCGCAGGGAGATATTCAGATTGATTCTGCTCTGCTTAAATACAAGCGGCATTTGTACGATATTGTCTACCGGACCGTGATTAGTCAGGTTAGGCATGGTAAATGTTTTGTCGTGGGTGAATAAATCCATCTTATGCCGTGATGTAATGGCCTGTAAGACGGTATTTCTCTCCAGTCCCGTAATTTTACGGTTAATCACATATTGTGCATAAAGATATTCCTTTGATTCTACACCATCCGGATTCGGGTCCATGGGAAGTGCTTTATATAAATCTTCCATAATGGGAGACAAAGATTCCTGGATAAAATTATAGCCCTGTATCTTCATCTGGGCTGACATCAGAGCATCCAGATACCCCTTCGTGTAGTTACTCAGGGTAGTCATCCGCTCAAAGAAGTTGTGCTTCTCCGTGTAAAGAGAACCGACAAAGGAAATGTCATAAAGGTATGGAAATGAAGCAGAGGTATAGCCGGATGGTAAGATTTGGTCCAGCCGTTCCACATTGGCAGCCATGGGGAGATAATGAACCGTATTGATTCCGGAACGCTGAAATTCCATACAAAGCTCTTTATCAAATACATAGATAATATTGCAGGGATTGATGGTAGTATAAGAATAAAGCATCACATAGGGACTGTCATAAACCCATGATACATATTTGATATCTTCTTTTTTGCAGACATTGGAAATCAGTGGGAAATAGTTGAAGGAAAAAACAAAATCCGGTGTTTCCCTATGCAGAGCTTCTGCCAGCTTCTGCTCTGTGGGATCATCATGACGCCCTTCCTTATTAGAAAAAGGAAAAGTGATCAAAGTATGCCCTTCAGCTTCAAAAGCCTGTTTCATGTCATTATTGCCAAAACTGTTCCATTCAATGAAAAGTATTTTCATAAGTATCCCCGATGATTGTTGATGATATGGATAGTATAACATAAAATGGTGTATGTGGAAAAGCTTGTTAATATTCTGCAAAAGAGGTATACTATTGTTAAATTACTAATCGCACAATTAGTAATTTAACAATTAGTAAATAATGAGCTGCGAATAAATAAGAGGGATTACTATGTTTGTTGGAAGAGATAGAGAGTTGGATAAGCTGAATACATTGTATCAGAGCAAACAGTTTGAGTTTGCTGTTTTCTATGGAAGAAGGCGTGTAGGCAAAACAACGCTGCTGCAGGAATTTATGAAAGGAAAAAACGGCATATATTATATGGCGGTAGAGGGTACCAAAAGAGAGAACCTTAAGGGATTATCAGACGTTTTCCTATCTGATAATGGATCTATGCAATTCCATGGGGTTTTTCCGGATTATGAAACCCTTCTGAATCATATTGATTCCCTTGCGGATAAAGGAGAAAGGATGATTATTGCGATTGATGAATATCCTTATCTGGCTGCATCCTATCCGGCTATTTCTTCCATGATCCAGAAACATATTGATCAATGCTGGAAGAATAGCAGATTGTTTCTTGTTTTGTGCGGTTCTTCTATGAGTTTTATGGAGGAGCAGGTATTAGGGTATAAAAGCCCGTTATATGGTCGTCGAACTGTACAATTTAAAATACGACCTTTTACATTTTGGGAATCCCGGGAAATGTTGGCAGATTTCTCAACAGAGGAGCAGGCGCTTTTGTATGGAGTAACCGGGGGTATTCCGGAATATTTGTCGCGTATCGATACAAAGGTTGGTTTGGATGATAATATTGTACAGCTTTTCTTTGAGGAAAGCGGACGACTCTTTGAGGAACCTGTAAATCTGATGAAACAGGAATTAAGAGAACCCATGACATATCATTCCATTATTGCGGCGATTGCATCCGGCGCAAGTAAATTAAATGAGATTGCGACCAGGACAGGACTGGAGTCCGGAGGATGCAGCAACCAGTTATCTTCTTTGATTTCCTTAGGGATTGTCAAGAAAGAAGTGCCGATCACAGAGCCTGAAAAAAGTCGCAAGACATTATACCGCCTCGCGGATAGTATGTATCTATTCTGGTACCGTTTCGTACGGCCGAATATGAGCGGTATTATAAGGGGAATGGGCAGGCAGATTTATGAGAGTATGGTTAAACCGCAGCTAAGTGATTTTATGGGGACTGTGTTTGAAAGCATATGCCAACAGTATTTATTCCTGCCTGATATATATGCAGAATTACCTTTTACAATCAGCGAGATAGGTCGGTGGTGGGGGAATAACCCGAAAGAAAGAAGACAGGAAGAAATTGACATCATGGCAGTATCGGATAATAAGGCACTGCTTGGGGAATGCAAGTGGAAAAATGAGAAGGTGGAAAGAGAAGTTATTGACACTTTGTTATCCAGAGGAGAGTTATTTCAATACCCGGAGAAATATTATTATGTTTTCTCTAAATCCGGGTACAAGGAAGATGCGGTAGAATACAGCCAGAATAAGGGGAATGTACGACTGATTTCCTTTGACGAGATGTGTGAGATTATATGATATAAACGAAATTACGATTGATATAAAATAAAAAAACACTTGAATATATTTAATAAAGTGGTACACTATGTTCAAAGCAAATTGGGAAAAGGAGAAAAATATGGCAGATAACAAAGAGTACCACAATGATGTGTTTAGTATGTTGTTGGAGGATCCCAATAATGCGCTGGCACTCTACAATGCAATGAATGGCACTGATTATAAGGATGCAGATATGGTGGAGATGTGCAGACTGGACGGTGGCATTTCGCTTTCGGTTCGCAATGATGCTGCATTCATATTGGATATGCGGTTGAGTCTCTATGAGTATCAATCATTGATTTGTCCTAATAAGCCAATCAGAAGTTTTGTATATCTAGCTAATATTTTGGAAGAAATGATAAAAAATCATATTATATATGCAGGAATGCCTGCAGGAACTACAATCCCAAGATTTATTATTTTTTATAATGGGGATGAGGAGCAGCCGGAGCAATATGAATTACAATTATCAGATGTATTTTTGCGTTCTGTGGATGATCCGAAGCTTAAATTGAAATGTACAGTATACAATATTAATAATGGAAAGAATAAGGCATTGTTACAAAATTGTCCCTTTCTTCGCAGATGTGTGACCTTTGTGGATTATGTAAGAGACTTTCATAAAGAACTCGAATTTGACAGACTTGAGCATGCGATTGAATTGGCAATAGACAGGTGCATTAAAGAGGATGTGTTGCGGGATTTTCTAATGGATCATAGAACGGAGATTGTGGAAGTATTAATACAGGATTACAATTTCGAAAGACGATTGACATTGGACAGAGAAGAACGACTTACAGATGGATATAACGAAGGCCTTGCAGCAGCGAAATCTGAAAAGTACTTACAAGAACGTGAAAAAGGTAAAATGCTGATACTCATTGCAATAGTCCTGAAGAAACGATTGAAAAATCACACTGTTGAAGAAATTGCTGAAATACTGGAAGAAGATATCGACACGGTAAGAAAGATTTGTGATGCAATAGAAGCGGCAGGAACTGACAGTGTGGATAGGATTTATGAGGTTTTTTCTGGGAAAGGTATGGTGTCATGCCAACATGATTTTTGAAATTTACAAATAAATTGTCGTAAATCTATAATTGATTGGATAACTTGAATGCATTGTGGTATAGTAATCATATACTAAGTGTAAGAGTTGTTTTGCGGAGGATATACGAATGACTAAATTTGTTGGAGCAGAGTATATTATTGCATGTACTTTGATTGATTTGAAGAAAAAGGGAATTGATGAGATAAAGGTAGATGATCTTTGCGAGTATGGAATTCAAATGCAGGATTATTCAATCGCAGCAAAAGTAGATGCGGTTTTTTTGACTGCTTTTCCGTATGTTGAAGAGGCTATTTATGACTTTTCTGATTATTTCCGCGTTAACAGAAGTGCTGATGGCGAAATCAAGAGTATCAGTTTGGTTGAAGATAAAAAGATTGAGGATTTGGCAAGCCGGTTTGTTGGCAGTATTCCTCTTGATATTTTATCGGTAATAGAAGAAGTATTAGGGAAAATAGCTTAGTGATATAAATGTGTTAGTGTAGAACCGTTCAAATGATAATTGTGCGGTTCTATCTTTGTATATAAAGGAGCGACAAATGAAGAGAATCAAGGATCCATTATACGGCTATATTAGTATAGATGAACGGCAAGTGTCTTATATAGATTCGCCGGAATTTCAAAGACTTCGTAATATCAGGCAAACCGGATATGCATCCTTATATCCGGGTGCATTACATAATCGTTTTGTTCATTCTTTGGGGGTCTATTATCTTGGAAATAAAGCAATTATTAATTTTCGCAATAATGTTGAAGAAGAGTCGGGAATAGACAGGGAAAAGTGGGATAAGTGGAGCAGAACTTTTGAACTTGCGTGTCTGCTACATGATGTGGGGCATTCTCCGTTCTCACATACCGGGGAAGGGTTTTATGATAAACAACCCGGATTCCGCAAGATATTAGTGGATAAATTCGGAAAAGAAGAATTAGGAAAATTTGGGAAACCACATGAAGTAATGAGTGCCATAGTTGGTTTAGATATGATTGATGAGTATGAAAAGAACAGCGAGAGTATTGACCGGGAACTTTTTGTGCGTTGTATTATCGGAGCATTATATTCGGATACAAAGGAATCGCTGTATCCCAATGCTATTGTTCAAATGCTCAATGGAAGCGTAATAGATGTGGACAAGCTTGATTATTTGATTCGAGATGCATATGTTACAGGGTATGATTCGGTAAATCTGGATGTTGATCGTTTGCTGGCATCTTATACGGTAGTAGATGATCATGGAAAGAAGAGAGTTGGTTATAAAAGAGGAGCATTAAGCGTTATCGAGAATGTGACTTATGCAAATGATTTGGAAAGAAGATGGATACAAACAAATCCTACTATATTGTATGATTGCAAGTTGTTGGAAAACGCGATTAAAGAATATGATTTGTATATGCAGAAGAAATACCAAAGTGAATTAAAAGATTGCGCAAACATTCTGTGTAGAAAGGCATTATCAAAAGAAGGATTCCAAGAGAAAAAGTTGAAATTAAGACTTCTTTGTGATGATGATATTATTACTTATTTCAAAAATATTAGTCAATCGGAAGTAAGTCGTCAATACTTTGACAGAGATAGCCGCTTAATTCCTATGTGGAAAAATGAGATTGATTTTGCAGGGATTATTGGAGCTGAATTGGGTGATAGCATAATTCAGAAGCTGGAGACAGAGATAGGGCGTTTGACGGATGATTTAGTTGACCTTTTTTTCATTAACCCTTCCGTAAAGAAAGAAATGTTAAAAGAACATAAGAAAGAGATTGATTTAGCAAAAGCACAGAGGATGGATGAAGAAAAGATTCAGGAACGTGAGAAAGCATTTGAAAGAAATCTGAAAATTTTTGAATTATTTGAAGGTTTTGTAAAGC
>JALETS010000243.1 GCA_022781395.1 Lachnospiraceae bacterium
ACTTTCAGCGAGATCAAGGATATTAATAAGGATGGAGAATATGAAGAGGGATGGTACGACAAGAATATATCCCAGTCCATCATTATGAACATAGAAGCCGAGTTCGATCAGCTGATCAACGCGGTAGTCACGAAGATTAACGGAATTCTGGCGAATGCGGCTGAACGGGAAAGCGCAAAGAATCCGGGATCTGATTATCTGAGAGATGAAAACGGAGAGCCTTACGAGCTTTTCCAGAAATCCATAGATGAAGAGGGCTGGACCGTCAGCAATCTTGTGATCAATACGAAACTGAGACAGAATCCGGCACTTCTGACATTCCGTCTGGGAGATCATTCTGAGGATCAGGAGACGATGGAGGAGCTTAAGGCAGCTTTTGAAGAGAAGATTTACACCTTAAATCCCAATGTGCAGACACCGGTAAGCTTTAATGATTATTACAAAAACCTGGTATCCCAGGTGGCGAATTCGGGCTCGGTGTTCAGAGCGATTCAGGATAGCCAGACGGTAGCAACCGATGCAATTTTGAATGCCAGAGAACAGATCGTGGGAGTATCCTCTGATGAAGAATTATCCAATATGATCATGTTCCAGAATGCATATAATGCTTCCAGCAGATATATTAACGTAATCAGCGAGATGTTAGACCATATATTATCCCAGTTGGGACGGGCATAGTGTAAGAGATTGAGTCAGGAGGAAGAGCATGTCATCTACTTTTTTCGGATTACATATCGCGGCATCCGGGCTTAGAGCCGCCAACGCCGCACTCAATACAACAGCAAACAATATCAGTAATGTCAATACAGCAGGCTATAGCCGTCAGGAAGTAAAACAGGAGGCAAACGATCCGCTTCGTGTGTTTGCGACCTATGGATGCGCCGGTGCCGGTGTTAATACGATTGCCATTGAGCGTATCCGTGAGAGTTTTTACGATACGAAATTCCGTGACAATGAGACCAAGCTGGGTGAATATGACACCAAGGCGTATTATTGCAAAATGCTGGAGGAATATCTGACTGATGACGGTAAAACCGGATTTAAATCGGTGTATGATCAGCTGGGTGTCACGCTGCAGGAGATTACCAAGAATTCCAGCAGTACCTCTACCAAAGCCCAGTTTGTTGCCGCTGCCAAAAGCCTGACAGATTATTTCAACAATATGTATGGTGATCTGCAGAATATGCAGGCTGATGTGAATGATGAGATCAAGATCCGTGTGGATCATATTAACTCTATTGCCCAGGATCTTGCAACGATCAATAAACAGATCAATACGATTGAGATTACGGGAACTACAGCCAATGAGCTGAGAGATAAGAGAGACAATCTGATTGATGAGCTGTCTACCGTTGTAGATGTGGACGTGAAGGAAATGCCCATTTACGATCAGCTCGGCAATGAGACTAATGCCAAGAGATGTATTATCAGAATAGCCGGCGGGCAGACCCTTGTAGATCAGGATGATTATCAGCAGCTTGTATGTGAGGCACGTACGGATGAAGAAAAGGTAAATCAGACGGATGTGGATGGCTTGTATGATATCCGTTGGGCCAATGGTCTGGAGTTCGGATTATATAATGCTTCTATGGGCGGTGAACTGAAGGGCCTGATCCAGATGCGTGACGGTAATAACGGAGAATATTTTCAGGGAACCACTACCAACGTAGTCTATAGCGGAGCGACCAGTAAGGTGACGATCCAGACAACAGCCGCTTACCTGAATGACATGCATAAGTGCAACCTGTCCGATACGGGTGGTATCATTAATATTGGAGACCAGTTATATAACTATACGGATTGGACTTATGAAGGTAACGGTGTTTATACCTTTACAATTGATAATGCAGCCAGTGATATGGCTATCACAATGACGAAGAACAACCAGACGGCTACCATCGGCGGACAGATCAATTATCAGGGAATTCCATATTATATGGCCCAGATGAATGAGTGGATCCGTGAATTTGCCAACAAGGTAAACGATATTTTCACGGAAGGTATTACGGCAGCCGGTGATGATGCAGGTATTCTCTTTACCGGTAATTATGTGGTAAATGATGGACAGTATACGGAGGCAGAGCTGAATGACTCTCGGCGCGATGGCAAAGGCTACTATTATCTGACTGCAGGTAATCTTGCCATTGCAGATGAATTGATCAAAGATGCTTCCCTTCTGGGAACAAGAGGCAGTATCTCTGACGGTAATTCTGCTAACGGAGAAGAGATTGATGGTGTTGAGCAGTGCGAGCAGATCAAGAAAGTCATCTCAATGATGAGCGATGTTAACCAGTTCAGCTTCCGTGGAAGAGATGCAGGCGGATTCCTGGAGTGTGTACTTTCTGATGCGGCACTGAATGCAAGCAATGCAAATACCTTTTATGCAACTTATTACAGTCTGGAGACCAGCATTGATAATCAGCGGACATCAATATCCGGCGTGGATGAAGATGAGGAAGCGGTAAGTCTGGTAAAATATCAGAATTCCTATACGCTGGCATCCAAGATGATCTCGGTATTGACGGAGGTTTATGACAGACTGATCCTGCAGACCGGTGTATAGAAGATAAAGTGAGGTAGAAGACCATGAGAATAACAAATAAGATCATGCGGAACAATTCTCTGTATAATATTAATCAGAATAAAATGCTGGAGGATCAGCTTAGCAATCAGATGACTAACCAGAGTAAGATTGTCAGACC
>JALETS010000259.1 GCA_022781395.1 Lachnospiraceae bacterium
CTGGTATTGGCCCAGTAATTTTCCGGCATTCCGGTGCTGTCTGCCAGCAAAGCATAACAATACTTGATTACATCCCAAGGACAGTACAACGCCGCATTTCCGAACCGATAACCGTCATACCATTCTCTGATCGTATCATAAAAAGAATCCAAATGATAATAAGACAGAAGTTCTTTTACCTCGTTGTCCGTAAAGCCAAAATATTCATCAAAACGAGGCTCTGTAATTGACATCACATTAAAATTATTTAATCCTGTAAAAATACTCTCACGGGAAACCCGAAGGCATCCTGTCAGCACCGCAAACTGTAAACTGGCATTTGTTTTCAGCCCATTACTGAACAAACTCCAGACAAGAGAAACCATTTCATCATAATATCCCTCCTGGAATGCTTTATCTAGCGGAACATCATACTCATCGATCAGTAAAATCACATCACGGCCATAATGCTTTCGCAGAAGGGTACTCAAGGTTTTCAGGCTCACGCTTAATGCAGCATCCGACATAGCATACACTTCATTATGTGTCTTATCTATCTCAATAAGCTGTTTATACAATTCTTTTTCTTCCTCGGAAAGCATAGCACTCTCTTTCAGAAACTGAAACCGCATGGCCTCATTACCGATTACATTCCTCATAGCAGATCGGGCAGCTTCGAATGTCCTGCCATCCACATCTTTCAAGCTAATAGAAATCACCGGAAATTTCCCCATGTACTCCCGGCAAAGTTCCTCTTCTGCCGAAACTTTCAGTCCTTCAAACCAGCTCTTATCACACCCAATTTCAAAAAAAGTCTGGAGCATGCTGATGTTCAAAGATTTTCCAAAGCGCCGGGGGCGGGTAAATAGATTCACTTTGCCCCAGTTATGCAGTAAATCTATAATAAGCCCCGTTTTATCTACATAGTAGAAATCATCTGAAGCGAAATCTTTAAAACCTTCTATCCCTACAGGAAGTTTTTTCATTTTCTCCATCCATATGCCCCTTTCTATTTTACCCGTTTTCCGGTACCAAAACAAAGGAATGTTCTTCTGATAATTGTAGTATACAGGTCAGCCGGTAAACAATCAAGCAAATCAACGTGAGGAACCGAATCACCAGCTGTGCCGCATACTGTTTTCTTATCCTGTTTACATTACACGAAGCTCAGCTATTTTCTGTTTCTTCTGTCCTTCCCCGCCTGCTGGTAATAGCGTCTTTTTTCCTCATACATATGAACCTCTGCCTGTTTGATAAGACGATCCATTTCCACCGGCACGTCCTCCCTGCAGATACCGACAGAAACATGATAATCCAGTTCTGACAAATTCGTATTGATATCGGCAAGCTTTTTCTGAATTACTTCTGCCGCCTCATCCATTGCAAACGCAACAAACTCATCTCCGCCGATACGGTAGGTATTTTTCTCTCCGAACCGCTTTTGTATGGTCCTTGCCACTTCCTGCAGCATTTTGTCCCCGGCCGCGTGTCCCTTTGTGTTATTCAGTTCGTGAAGACCATTTGCATCCACATAAATACAGGTCAGATTCTCCCTGCAATCTGACGGGACCCCTGCAATATTCTTTTCGTAACAATTCCGGTTCAAAAGCCCTGTAAGCAAATCTGTATCCGCCAGCCTCTGCTTTTCAACTAACTCTTTTCTGGTACTGATCAAAATCCAGATGAAATAACATGCAAGCAAAACAACTTCTGCACTGATAAAGCCAAAGAGCATTCTATTGACCCTGATCATTCTGGCAAATACCAGGCTCTCCGTGACATGGATACCTACTGTCCATTGATTGATCCCAACCGGGGAAGAATAGAAATACAGCTTTTCTCCAAAGGACTTTGACTCAAAAACAGTATATCCCGACGCACCTTCAAGCGCCATTTGCCGAAGCTCATCCGGGCTCTGACCGCTTACATGCTCACGATTTCCATAATCATCAACATTCCCCAATGTATCATGCCAAGTATCTACGATATAATCGCCACTTTCCGCATCCATAATGGTGATTTGCACTTTTCCATCATAAGAACTTCTATCCAGCAGCTCCGGCAGCGTTTGCAAATCCACTACTCCATAGAGCAGGGCCACTGTTTCACCGTCATTCAGGATCGGCACGAAATTACGAAGTATGAACCTGCTTTCGTCTCTAATATCCACACTCCTGTCTGAAATATGTTTTCCAAGCGCAGCTTCTTCCTCAAAAGACAGTATCCCGTTTGTCTCCCGCATCGGTTCATTGGGAAGCATCACCTGATTTCCGGGTAAGAGCAGCGCAATGTGGGAAATCATGGTATTGGGCTGAAATTCGTCTATAATTTTCTGGACTTTAGGAGAATCCATAGATTCCATTCCTTCTATGATAGTTGCAATACTCTCCAAAAGCTCCTGGTCGCCGTTAACCATATTTCTCAGCTCAGCAGTTGTATGCTGTGCCGTCTGCTCCAGAGTATTCCAGCATTCCTGCTCCTCCATAGCACTGATTCGACTTGCCATAATTCCGGAAAAGGTTATCAAAATAAACATCACCAATAACGTAACAACAATTTTTCTGCTCTTATGGATTTTGAAATAATTATTCTTTTGTAAATGCTCTCCCATAAAAAACCTCTATGCTTCTCTTTTAATTATCAGTATACTACGCTTTTTAAAATATCACCATTCATCATCTAAACGTTTTTCCTGTGTGCGAAGCACCCGTTATTAATACAATCATTTATACTTTTCCTTTTCTGCAAAATTCCGATTTAAAGTTCTCAATATCGCTGAATGATGCTGCTCCATGGAAAATGATGCCATCATGAAAAACACTATATATCACCTACACTATCTCAAAAATCAGTATCTTCTCCCGCGGGTCATTCCCCGGGAATAAATCCCGACAATCAATCTCATCCGAAAACA
>JALETS010000264.1 GCA_022781395.1 Lachnospiraceae bacterium
TTCAGATGTATTAAATCAAAGAGAGGCAATCATACTGAATGCACAGGAAAAACTCACATATTCTCAGCTGGTACAGGTAGGAAGCTCTGCAGGGGGCGCAAGAGCGAAAGCATAAATTGCATGGAATGAGAAAACAAATGAGATTCGTTCCGGTCAGTTAAATCCGGATAAAGATTTTGATTATTGGTTAATGAAATTTGATAACGTATCAAAAAACGGTGATCATGGGTTAGAGGATGTGCCCGAGTATACGCTAATCGAGTATGCATATTACAAAATGGCTTTGGCGGCAGGAATTGAAATGAATGAGTGTAGAATTTATTCAAATGCCGGAGAAAATCATTTTATGACAAAACGATTTGATCGGGTGGATGGGAAAAAAGTGCATATGCAATCATTAGGTGCAATTGCGCATATTAGTTATAAAGAGCCGGCGTTGTGCAGCTATGAAATGGCGGCGCAATATATGCGGGAATTAAAGCTTACTATGAAAGAAATCGAACAGTTCTTTAGCAGAATGGTATTTAATTGTTTAGCAGTAAATCAGGATGACCATGTGAAAAACATTTCTTTTCTTATGAATCGTAGTGGTGAGTGGAGTTTAGCTCCTGCATATGATGTTACTTTTTCATATAATCCGACTAACAAGTGGCTTAGAGCTCACCAGATGACAATCAATCAAAAAAACAGAGATATTCAGCTGACGGATGTGTTAGAAGTCGGTAAAAAAATGGGAATAAGAAAAAGAAAGTGCATGGAAATTATTTTGAAGATAAGCAATGTCGTTGCAGATTTTGAGAAGTATGCAATAGAGGCAAGAATAAGAGAAAAGACTTATAGCGAAATACGAAAGGTGCTTGACCAAAATAAGATAGAAATTTGATGAAAACCAAAAGACAGTTCTAAAAATACTCAAAGAATGCAAATAAAATATATTTATTATCACAGAAGGATGTTGGAAAAGAAGTTATCTTATTAAGAAACTTGCAGAGAGAAAGGGGGTTCAAATGAACCCCCTTTTCAGGGCTTTTCTGACATCAATAATCCTTTGGTTTTCAGAACCGCGAAACTGCAATGCAATATTTTTCTGTTCCTCCACAAATTCGCCATCTACAAGTACATCAATCAATTTCAAGAGTCTTCGACATTCTTCGCGCTCCATCAGTTCTTCGAACAAGTAGCCGGAATAGCACCATACATTTTTGGAAGGATATGTTTCACGAACACGTTTTACGAAGGGATATAATCTTTTGGCATTTTCGCTCTCCATCGGTTCTCCGCCTAAGAGCGTGAGTCCTGCTATATAATCAGGTTCAAGCGCTTTCATAATTTCATCTTCGACTGTTTCATCGAATGGATTGCCATAATCAAAGCTCCAGGTTTCAGGCTGAAAGCATCCCTTGCAATGGTGGGTACAGCCGGATACGAATAAAGAGACCCGGACGCCTTCCCCATCCGCAATATCATATTTCTTAATTGCTGCGTAATTCATTCAGATATCATTCCTTTCCTGATTTAAACATCCCGCTTCTTATAAAACTTTCAGGATGAGTTCTATTTTATTCCAAGAAAACTATTAATTCAACTACTTCATTTTTTCTTACGGTAATAATGTTCCGCACTCTGGATCAGTTTATAGAAAACCATAGCAATAAAGCACAGGATCAGAATGGAAGTGATTACCATATTCAGCTGAAATACCTGGGAACCGTAGATGATCAGATATCCAAGCCCTCGTCTTGCAGCAAGGAATTCACCGATGATAACACCTACAAGTGAAAGTCCGATATTTACCTTCATATTGCTTAAGATGAGAGGAATCGAACTCGGAAGAATTACCTTGCATAAAGCATCTTTACGCGTGCCTCCCAGTGTATAGATCAACTTAAGCGTTTCGGGATCTGCCTGGCAGAAGCCGGTATACAGGCTTATGATGGAACCAAAGACGGCTACGGAGATACCTGCAACGATAATAGTGTTGGTACCGGTGCCGAGCCATACGATCAGAAGCGGTGCCAGCGCCGATTTGGGAAGGGAATTGAGGACTACCAGATAAGGCTCTAATACTTCTGAGAGACTGTTGTGATACCAGAGAAGCGTGGCTGAGGCAAGACTGAATACAGTAACCAAAAGAAAGCTTATGATGGTTTCCAGTAATGTTATCCCGGTGTGCTGATAAACGGAGTGGTCCAGAAACATTTGGTACAAGTATCGTATGATGCCGGACGGACTGCTGAAAAAAAACGTATCAATCCAGCCCATTCCTGCTGATACTTCCCATGCTCCCAGGAAAATAATAAGTAAAAGAAGTCTTGTCAGACTGATAAAATGATGATGTTTATGGTGGGCAAGAAGAAACTGTTTCTGCCGGTCGGAAATTGTCGTATCCTTTTTAACAACAAATTGACTGTCCATCTGTCAACACCTCCCATAATTGATTAAAATAATCCTGATATTCTTTGGTGCATCTGACGGCAAGAGGATCGCTGCGGTCTATCGGATAGGAAATAGTCATCTCGCATTTGATAGACGCCGGACGTCTGGAAAGAACGATAACCCGGTCTGCAAGCGTGATTGCTTCAGATAAATCATGGGTGATCAAGAGTGCAGTTTTGCCGGTTTTACGGATGATCTGTGCAATGTCTGCAGAAACACTTAAACGTGTCTGAAAATCCAGAGCGCTGAAGGGCTCATCCAGGAGCAGTAATTCAGGGTGAATTGCCATTGTGCGGATCAAAGCAGCACGCTGACGCATTCCACCGGACAACTCCGACGGTCTTTTATCTTTAAAAGCATATAATTCATATTCCCTTAACAGTGTTTCTACATAAGCTATGTTATCCGGTGTCATAGAATGATTCAATTCTAAACCAAGAATTACATTCTGATAGATTGTGCGCCATTCAAATAAATGATCATGCTGCAGCATATAGCCTATTTTCAGGACAGAGTCCCGACGGTAGTCAGTGGAAGCCAGTCCTCTGTAGTATATAATACCCGATTCGGGAACAAGCAGTCCTGCTATGATAGACAGAAGAGTTGATTTGCCGCAGCCGCTTGGACCGACAATGGCCAGAAATTCTCCTTCGGACACCTGCATGGATATATTGGACAGTGCAGGAGTCTCACCTTTGAGATTATGGTATGCATAGGAGATATCCTGTAGAGATAATAATGGGTGCATAGAATACCAACTCCTTATGGTTATAAGATATTTTATGTTTTATGAGAAAATATGTGTTTTGATTGAAAAGAAAAGTGTTTTGTGGTATCATCAAATTTAGATTTAATATTGTGGAGGTCTATCGCATGGCACAGCTGTGGGGCGGCCGTTTCACTAAGGAAACGGACAAGCTTGTATATAATTTTAACGCATCCATTTCTTTTGATCAGAAATTCTTTAAGCAGGATATCGAGGGTAGTATTGCACATGTTGTTATGCTGGCCAAACAGGGGATTTTGACGAAGGAAGAGAAGGATGCAATCTTAAAGGGGCTGACAGGCATCCGGCAGGATGTGGAAGAAGGCAGATTGCAAATTACAGATGAATATGAAGATATTCACAGCTTTGTAGAAGCAAATCTGATTGAACGGATCGGTGAAGCAGGCAAG
>JALETS010000013.1 GCA_022781395.1 Lachnospiraceae bacterium
GCGAATGAAGTGTTTACCCACAATGTCAGAAGAGACATGGATGATTTCCAGCATTGCCTCAAGGAACTGAAGGCGATTGAGACGAAGAAGAGCGATATTGAAAAGAAACTGGCTGAAACGGAAGAAGGAACGGATGCGTATAAGAAGCTGGAAAAACAGTTAGAGGCTGCTGAAAAAGCGGATACTTACATCCGTGACAGCATCCAGACTAAATTCGAGAATCAGATTACAAAATATCAGAATTATATGGATGATACCAATGTGGCCATTACCAATAATGCCACCAGAGGAAGCCGTCTGGAACTGATTTCTACACGCTTGATGAATCAGAAGGCTACTTTTAAAGAGCTTCAGACCAATAACGAGGATATTGATATTACGGAAGTGGCAGTAGAACTGTCAAGCTCCGAGTTGACTTATCAGGCAGCGTTGATGGCTACCAGCAAGATCATGCAGACAAATCTGATGAATTACATCTAGAAACTATTATTTTGGGGAGAATGCCGCATATAGCGTGGCAGGAGAGGGATGGTATAGCATGGAGATTTTAACGAAAGCATTTGGAAAGATTACCATTGATGATGAGAAAATTATTAACTTTCCGAAAGGAATCGTAGGATTCCCGGATCTGACAGAATTTGCCCTGATCCATGATGAGGAGAAGGGAACGGAGACAATCCACTGGCTGCAGTCCATTCAAGAGCCGGGATTTGCAATGCCGGTTATGGATCCGTTGTTAGTATGTCCTGAATATAATCCGGAGGTAGATGATGAACTGTTAAGCCATCTGGGAGAACTTAATCAGGAAGAGTTATTGGTACTTGTTACGGTAACAGTGCCGAAGGATATTACCAAGATGACTGTTAATCTGAAAGGGCCGATTGTAATCAATGCGGCAGAGAGAAAGGCAACACAGGTTATCGTGGAAGGGGATCAGTATCAGGTAAAATTCCCGATTTACGATATTTTGGATGCCAATAAGAAGAAAGCAGGTGAGTAAATGTTAGCTTTATCCAGAAAAAAGAATGAAGCCCTTGTCATCAACAACAATGTTGAGATTACAGTGCTTGAGATTAAAGGGGAACAGGTGAAGCTGGGCATTAGCGCACCGAGAGAAGTACCCGTATACCGTAAAGAAGTATATGTGCAGATTCAGGATTCCAACAAAGAGGCTGTCAATATGGATGGTATGGAAGCTCTGAAGAATCTGTTGGGATAAAAAAGTCAAAGTTTGACTTTTTTGAGAAACGTCAGATTGTTTTCAAAGGGGTGCCTTTAGTAAAGTAATCTGACGTTTTTTATGTTCTCAGCTGGCTATAATGTGGAATCCAGTATCCGTATCATTTCCGCAAGACGTTGCTCGTAGGTATGATATTTTGCCACCTTCTCATAGCCATTTATGGCAATCTCAATCCGTTCTTCCTCGTGGTTCAGGTAATACTGCACCTTTTGTTCCAGTTCTTCCATGGATTCATAAGTTTCCAAATCTTTCCCGATTTCAAAATATTCCGGGATTTCCGCCTGATAGTTGGTAAGCAGAAATCCACCGCAGCCTAAGACATCCCAGACTCGAAGAGATAATCCTGTTTCAATGGGACGCATGGTAATGTTTAAGTTGATTTTGCTTGCATGGAAAACCTTGGGCATTTCCGTCAGAGTATTAACCCCTCCTCTGACATGTACCCTAGGCAGCCCGGAAGCATCACTTCTTGTGTATAGATTTACACTGGAATGTTCTGCCAGCCGGTTTAGTGTCCGTTCCCGTTCTACAGCAGCTAATTTCATACCGATATATTGATGGGCTACCAGATAGCGATCAGTATCCATGTAAGTATCAGAGCCCCTGTAAAAGTTCGGATCAGCATCGGCAATCTCGCGGATTACGCGGTCTGTCAGATTGTCGGAGATGAAATTGTATCCGTATACTTTAAGCTGTGCTTCTATCAGGCCGTCCACAAAGCCGCGGGTGTATTCTGAAATGACAGGAGTGTCATAATGAGAAACTGCATGGTCTGAACGAACCGTTGCATTTTGGAGCAGAGCATCATATCTGCATTTCTCCGTATAGAGAGAGCCCACGAAGCTTACATCTCCGCCATATTTTACAAAATCCTCATCTGTCATATTTAAGACCACATTTTCCCAACGCTTCACATTGGTGGCAAGGGGCAGATAGAAGATACAGTCCTGATTAACCGGATGGAAAAAATCATATTGTGCCCTGTCAAATAAGAAAATCCGGTTCCATTCATTTTTCAGCGCATTGGAGAATAACTCCGGTACCGGAGAATCCACACTCCAGCACACATAAGGAACCTTAAAGCGATTACATGTATAAGAAATTGCCGGGAAAAAATTGATGCTGAACACAAAGGAGAGCGGATGGGTGGTGATCCATTCCGTTACCTTTGCAGCGCATTGCTGTGGTGTCACAGATTTATCCGTCATTTCCATTTCTTCTGTATGGACCGTGATGCCGAAATCGGTAAAAACCTGTAGGATATCGGGTTCGCAGATGCTGTTGTAGCGGTAAAATAAGATTTCCATGATGGGTGTTCCTCGGTTAAAAATATACTGAAAACTATACCAAAAGTGGTATAATATACATAAATTTAGTATAATGGAAAGGAAATATGAAGTAAAGCGTGAAGAGATCAGGAATGTAAAATTTCTGTTGATTTCCTGTCAATTTGATTTTTCCACTCTAAATATATTCAAATTTTTTCCGATATATATAGCAAAGATTACGTGAACTTTCGGGTTATGCAATGATTAGTTAGATACATATACATAATGCGAAGAGAACGTTTTCGACGACGATTTTACAACAAAGTAACTAATATTAATATCACATGGAGGTGATTAAGATGGCAATTGAACCATTAAGTAGTGCAATGACGTATCAGGCACAGGGCGTAGTTAAAACACAGACAACAGCACCAGTGAACACGGAAGTTCCTGAGGACGGTCAGACAATCAATGTTGATGAGACAACTGCATCTGTGACAAAGCCGGAAGCTGAGGATGATAAGAACAGCGGTAGTGACGGTAACGGCAGTCAACAACAGCAGTCGGCTAAGAATGCGCAACAGAAACAGGTTGTGACAGACCAACTGAAAAAAGCAATTGCTGAAATGAACAAGAAGATCAATAACAGTAACGAAGAGGCTGTATTCGGTGTTCATGAAGAAACAAACAGAGTTATGATTAAGATCGTGGACAAGGATACAAAAGAGGTTATTAAAGAATTCCCGCCGGAGAAAACATTGGATATGATTGCAAAGGTATGGGAAGTAGCCGGTATTCTTGTAGACGAGAAGCGATAGAACAGTGGAGGGAATATAGATGGCTATTAGAATTACAGGTATGTATTCCGGATTGGATACGGAAAGCATTATCAATGAGTTAGCTTCTGCCCAGAGTTATAAGAAGAATAAGTTAGTGAAGGAACAGACCAAATTAAGCTGGAAACAGGATGCATGGAAAGCTTTAAATACAAAGATTTACAGCTTTTATACAAATACGCTGAGCAATATGCGTTTTCAGGGATCTTATCTGAAGAAGACTACCAAAGTTTCCAATACAAATGCAATCAACGTGACAGCCGGTGAAAATGCTGTTAACGGAACACAGACAGTTAAAGTGGAGAAACTTGCCAAAACCGGTTACCTGACAGGAGCTGATCTGACCACGGCAGATGGTGTATGTTTTACCGGAGGAGCTTCTCTGAAGCAGCTTGGATTTAGCGGTGAAGGAAGCTTCGATGTTAAGGTTGGAAATAAGTCTACGACTATCAATGTCAGTGAAAGCACTACCATTAATGATGTTGTGAGTCAGTTACAGTCTGCAGGATTAAATGCAAGCTATGATCAGGATAACCAGAGACTGTTTGTAAGCTCCAAAACTACAGGGGCGGATGCTAATTTCTCTCTGACCGGCAATAATTCGAAAGGCATGGATGCTTTGGCAGCGCTTGGCCTGTTGTCGACAAATGATCTGGCAAGTGATGAGTATAAAACATGGGCAGGTTATGCAACAGATGCGACTGCATTTGATAAAGCGGTGGAGACTGAAGTCGCTAAACGTGCTGCAGCATATAAAACTGCAAATGATGCATTACAGACGGAAATTGACCAGCTGAAGGCTGATCCCGGATATGTGGCTGATAAAACGGCAGCGGAATTATATGAAGAAGTATATGGTCCTGAAATTACAAGACAGAAGACTGATGAAGCCGGGGATCCGGTTTATGATGATCAGGGTGATCCTGTTATGGAAACAGTGCGTGAGGGCGGTTTGCAGAAGGAAGTGGATGATGCCAAGACAGCTTTGGACAATGCCCAAAAGGCACTGGACGAATTAAAGGAGAACGGAGCTTCCGATGATGAAATTGCAGAGGCACAACAGAAAGTGGATGATGCCAATACTGCATTAACGGAGAAACAGTCTGCATTCAATGAGACCTTGGGAAAATACAGCATTGTTAAGGCAGTTGAGGACAGAGAGAAACAGATTGGCGAAAATGCGAAGTATTATACGGTAGATGTAGACGGTAATGTGAGCGGAACCGGTGATTTAGAGTCAGCTGTCAGAACAGAATTCCAGGCCAAAGTAGATAATGCTGTGGAAGTTATTAAAAACGGCGCATATGCATCAAAGGCGAAAGGAACCAAGGTAGACGGCCGGGATGCTGAAATTATGCTCAATGGTGCAAAATTTACGTCTGCAAGCAATACATTTTCGGTGAATGGTCTGACTATTACTGCACAGGAAGAGACTGCCAATGATGTGACGATTACTACAACAGAAGATTCAGACGGCATTTATGATATGATCAAGAATTTCTTCTCAGAGTATAATAAGCTGATCAATGAGATGGATTCTTTATATAATGCGGAATCCTCAAAAGGATATGATCCGCTTACTTCTGAGGAGAAGAAGGAACTGTCTGATACTGAGGTGGAGGAATGGGAGAAAAAGATTAAGGATTCCATTCTCCGTAAGGACAGTACTTTAAGTTCCGTATCTTCTGCGATGTCTACAGCATTGATGCAGGGATTTACGGTAAACGGCAAGACAATGTACCTGTCCGACTTTGGTATTAATACGCTTGGGTATTTCAAATCAGCGGAAAATGAAAAGCATGCATATCATATCAACGGTGATAAGGATGACAGCAACGTATCCGGAGAAACGAATACATTGAAGCAGATGATTGCATCAGATCCGGAAACAGTAATGCAATTCTTCAGCAGTATGTCTACGGCTTTGTATGATACGCTGACTGACAAAATGTCAACTTCTACCATGAGCAGTGCATTTACCGTGTATAATGATAAGCAGATGAAGAGTGACTATGAGGACTATACAGAGAAGATATCTAAGCAGGAAGAGAAGCTGAATGATCTGATCGATAAGTGGTATAGCAAGTTCTCTGCTATGGAGACAGCCTTGGCTAAGTTAGAGTCCAAGAACAGTGCTGTATCCGGTATGTTTGGCAATTAATTGTTATTATATGGGAATAAGTCCGATCAGGGAGGAGAAAACTTATGCCGATGCAAAATCCATATGAGCAGTATCAGAAGAACAAGATATTGACAGCTTCACCTGCAGAGATAACCTTAATGTTATATGAGGGAGCTATCAAATTCTGTAATGTTGCCATTATAGCGATTGAACAGAATGATATTGAGAAGGCTCATAACAATATCAGAAAGACACAGCGTATTATAGAAGAATTTCGCAACACATTAGATCATCAATATCCGGTGGCGGAAGATTTTGACCGCATATATGTTTATGTCTTGCGGAGACTTTTTGAGGCAAACATCAAAAAGGATAAGGAGATTCTGGAAGAGGTTAATACACATCTTCGTAGCTTAAGAGATACGTGGAAGGAAGTTATGAAACGCTGTAATAAAGCATAAAGAGGTGTATGGATGAAGCAAAGTGGTGCGCAGATCCTTCTGCAAAGTCTTGAAAAGAAAAACGGAATTCTGGATGAGATGATTATACAGAATAAGGCGCAGGAGGAACTGTTAAAACAGGAAAACCTGGATATGGATGCCTTTGACAAAGCAATTGACAGGCAGAGTGCATATGTAGAAGAACTGGACAAGTTGGATAACGGATTTGAAGCCGTTTATGACAGGGTCAGAGATGAATTGATGCATAATAAAGAACAGTATCGTGCTGAGATAGCGGCAATGCAGAAGCTGATTCAGGCAATTACAGACAAGATAGCGACTCTTAATGCCGGAAATATGCGCAATAAGATCCTGGCAGAAAATCAATTCAAGAAGCAGAAGCAGGCAATCGGCAGCAGCGTGTCGAAGACCAAGGTAGCTAGAAACTATTATAACAGCATGAATCATCTGAATTATGTGACGCCACAGTTTTATGATAGTAAAAAGTAGTACTTCTGGGCTGAAAAATTTGAAAAAATTTTTGGACAGCCCTAAAGTAAATCGGGAATTACCCGATATATATTACAAGTAAAGTAATATACTTACTTAACCAACCGTAATGGGAACGTTGGTAGCGTACGAATCAGCGGAACCATTACAAACAAAAAGAAAGCGGCATGGAAGCCGCGTTAAATTCAAGGAGGAATATATTATGGTAGTACAACACAACATTACAGCAATGAACTCTAACAGAATGCTGAACCTTACAACAAGTGCTCAGGCTAAGTCAACAGAGAAGTTATCTTCCGGTTAAAAAGTAAACCGTGCTGCAGTTGATGCAGCGGGACTTTCAATCAGTGAGAAGATGAGACGTCTGGTAAGAGGTCTTACTCAGGCATCTGCTAACGCAGAAGATGGTATCTATTGTGTACAGACAGCTGAAGGTGCACTGAACGAAGTTCAGGATATGTTAAAGAGAATGAACGAACTGGCAGTTAAAGGT
>JALETS010000017.1 GCA_022781395.1 Lachnospiraceae bacterium
CACTGTATTGAAATCCAGATTCGTATTCTTGGGCACAAAAGTCCAGTTCGGATGCGTTGCTTTCAGCTTCCTTAAAGCTCCCTGATAGCTTGACGGAAATGTGGAAATATCCGAATAATCCACAGCACTCTCCATCACGGCATAGGTAGCCATCCCATAAGCAGAGCGGCTGAATTCATTCTCTGTCTTCCAAAGAGGCGTCACATATTTCTCTTCCCAGGCAATCCAGTCTTCATCCGAATATGCCAGATAATAGCTTTGAATAAAGCCCGACTGCTCCGCACCATCCGACCAGAACTGTACCTGATACCAGATTTCCTCATCCGTTATCTTTACGCCCTGCAGATAAAGTGTGGTTCCGATCTCTATGGTTGCCGTCACGGAGCTATTGATATCAGCTTGACTATGTACTCCATAAGTATCTGTATGATACAGCAATGCCATCAGCATCTTGTCTTCTGCCAGCTTCGCAAAAGCTTCCTCCGCAGCTTTCACAAGTGTAGACCGCTCCGCATCCAGATCATTCTCCGAGATGGAAGACAAAGAATTATCAGAAACTGCCTCTAAGGCATTGTCCGATATACTGTCTGAGGTGTTGTCAATATCTTCCTGTACATCTTCCGAAGCCTCTTCATCCGGCTGTCCTTCTGAAGAATCATCGGTCAGCTCCGTATCTTCCTCATCCGGATCTGCCGATTCTTCCTGCTGTTGCGTCGCATCATCCTGATTCTCTGTATCTTCTGTGTTATCCGATATACCTTCTTCTGCCTCTGCAGGCATGTTATCCTGTTCTTCATATAGAGCATACACTGCTTCCTCTTCTGCTGCCATTACCTGCAGCGAACTGCTCCCCAGACATAATGCCAGACACAGTATAAAAGACAACCATCTATGCCAATATGAATAATCTTTATGTTTTCTTTTGCGCATTCTTTTCATCCTACCTCTATATCTTGTATATGAAATGTTATGTCTACCTGTATAATAACACAAAAAATGAGAATTGATACCGGAAATTTCAGAATCAATTCTCATTTTTAATATAGTATAGAGTAAAAAATGCATCCTTACTTCATTCCGTATATAGGAGATAATGATTTTCTCCGAAATCGCATATCTGATCATATACCCTACCGTTGATCGTAACAGGTTCCTCCGGAGGAGCTGCAAACCAGATGATACAATCCGGCGTAAAAGACTCATCTGCATACACGGCTGAGTTGTTCTGCACATTAACATGCTCCAAGTGCCGGTCCCCCAGCATCGCCCATAGCGGATACTGATAAGCATCACCTTTTACTACATATAAACCAACCGACTGATACCCCTTTCCTTTAATTTCATCAGCCGCATCGCAATAATACTGTGTCTCTTCCCACCTGGAAGCAAAATATCCATAAGGCCTGCTATTAGCCTTATATCTACAGATATCCAGATGATAATTCATAAGGCTGAGAAGTTCCATAATACACAGAAAGCTTACCACACCCACGATACCATATCGAAGCCTTTGCTTTCTCTCTGCTTCCGTTCTTTCCTGAAGCTGCGAAGCAATCATCGGGCAAAGCAGTGCAAGATAGGACACCATATATCTGGTAACAAAAGGCTCCCATCTTAACACAGCACAGAATACACAGAATGAAAGGGACGCACAAACCAGATAACCACTTACAAGCTTCTTCCAATCTGTCTTTCTGATACAGATAACAGCCCACACAATGCAGAAAATGAACAGCCACAGTACAATGGGATTAATCGCCGTATCACATCCATATGTCAGTGGCTCATGCAAACCAAATCTTCTGCCGTCTTCTGATATGGATTTCGCGTCCAGTTCAACATTTAGGAGTTCTGCTGCCTTCACTGCAAACTTGGCAAAAAACACCTCGCTATCCTTAAGCAGTGCTGTTGGCATATTAAAAGTAAAATTCTTAATAAAATTCACAAATACATAGGCAGGCTGCAGAGTCCCGATCAGCTGTCTTGCTCCTGTTGACTTGCTTGCATAGGAATGAAAAGTAGCAAAATTGCGCAATATCTCCGGCATCAACGGCAACACAACACAGGGCAATGCACACAACACCAGCTTGACCACGTTCTGCACTTTATCTTTTCTGGCAATGCATGCAAAAAGCATCCAGAATGCAAAAATAACCATTCCGAAACAGACAGAGGGTTTGCTCAGATATCCCCACGCCACACACATTCCCAATGTACATACTTTGCTTATTGTGTGAACATTACATTTCAAACCATCCCTCTGTTCTACAAGATCTAATAGCACATAGACATAGAACAGCAGCCAGACCGTAGCGAAATTATCCACCTGCGTTGTCAATGCTTCCGCAAAGGCAATCGGCATCGATATATACAATAGCATGGAAATAAACCGAAACAGCCTGTTACATCCAAGTTTCCGTGCAATTGCACCCACCAGTACGGTACAGGTAAGATAGGAAGCTGCCTGCAGCAGATTAAAAAGCATATCACTGCCTCGACATAATATATACACATGCAGATTCACAAATTCAGCCAGAACCGGGCTTGCAATCTCCCTCAGACAGTTGGTTGCATAATGTTCCACGGACCGATTCTGCGTCCAATAAGCGATACGGGAAAGATGGTAAGTCATGGAATCCCAATTATTCGGCGTGGTAAACAGTGCAAGTGCAAGAACGACAAGGCCCGTCAAAACAATGATTCCATAATAAGAATACCCCCGCAAATTGCTAATACCGGCTTTCAGCCCTGCTGCCCGGGTTTCGTCTCCGGGTATTACATCGTCTTGCAACCCACATAGCTCCTGTATACTGCGGCCTGATCTTCTCCACTGTATTACACACAGCACAGCCAGAATTACATCCAATGCTGTCCATGCAGCAAATAACGCCATGAATCTTACCGCATGGAACAGGGACAATACTTCTGTCAGCGCAAATAAAAAGAGCATCCAGACACAGCAGGCCTCAATATAAGTGTTGAGGCCCGATACACGAATGTTCTTTCTTATCTTGTAAATATAAAGATTACTAAATAACAGTAAAATAGCAATTAACATATCTTTGCCATGCCTTTTCCTTTGATCTATGGAGCTTCCCTATACTCTGCACTCTCCGTCGTGAGAAATGCAGTTTACCTGCGTCATATGCTCATTCGCCGTAAGCTTCTGCAACAGTTCTTCCTTCCTGGAGGACTTAATTTCTATAATCAGCTCAGCCTCTCCATTCTTGATACATCTTGATTTTTCCTTATGATATTTGCAGTATTCCTTCATAAGCGCCTCTAATCCCGCATAGTCCATCTGATCAGATTTCGCCCGAAGAACCAACAAATCCGGTGCTTTCGAATTTGGAACCATATCCAATACAATAAGCAGTATCGTCATTACAACACACAGAACAAGTGCCAGTATGTAAAGCCCCACTCCCACAATAATTCCGGCGCTGATCGACCAAAACAGATACAACAGATCAATCGGATTCTTCACTGCATTACGGAATCTGACAATTGACAAAGCTCCCACCATACCAAGAGATACCAACAGATTTGACTGCATCGCAATCATGATAGCTGCAATGATAAGCGGCATACCCGCCATAGTCACATTCAAATCTTTCGAATAGAAGGCCGATTTACTGGATAACTTATATACCGCAAAAATATAAAGTCCGATCAGGCACGCAATGGCAAGAATCAGCAAAATATTCATTGCCGAAAGATTCGT
>JALETS010000028.1 GCA_022781395.1 Lachnospiraceae bacterium
ATTTCTTTCAGCTGTTTCTGTTCCGCATAAATATAGGCATAGCACTTTGCCTGTGCCAGATGAACCGGTACAGCCTCCTTCATTTTCTTAAGATCATGAAAGGTTCCTTTGATTTCATCAATGGTTACTTCATCCTTCTTGATAATACCGTCTGCTCTGCCTTCTATGATGATATCGTAGCATCCCGGTACAGAATCTGCTTTGTCTGACAGTTCTGACACCGGATTATCATAGTTCTCAACCCGGTACAGGTAGCGAAGCCCCACTTCTGCCTGATATTCCGGCCCCATACGCCGTTGTATCATACGGTGAATACGTCCGCCCTCCTGCATGGCATTATCGGGTGCCGCTGCTTTTCTATTGTCTATATCGCCGGAACGCAGAATAAACTCTACCAAACTCCGTACCGAAATCCGTACTTCCATATTTACTCCCCGAATCTACCACTTTCCGAGTACCTCTCCTACATAAGCAGACTCGAATTGCTCCACTTATGCGTACAAAACGAAACTCCCTATCAAGATATTACGATATCTTAAATAGGGAGTCAATGTAACTGTTGTATCTATCTTCTCATTATCTTCCGTACAGACCTGAGATTTTAATCACCATTGCTCTAACAGGCAATTGAAAAGTTCTTGAGATATTTCTCAAAATCCTCATCATAGCCATTATAGAAGACCGTCAATACCTGATTAAAATTAAGTCCTAATACACCAATAATAGACTTAGCATCTACGATAAAACTATTATAGGAGATATCTACATCATAGTTACATTTGGTAGCTGCGGATACGAAGTCCTTCACTTCATCCGGTCTTAATTTGATTCTATGTTGCATAATGTTCACCTTCCTTTTCCACTCATGTATGCAAAAGGCACACATAGAAAAAACGTTTTTCTCCTCATTTGAGTAGATTATACTCCTTTAATGCCTTTTGTAAAGAGTTATTTTTGTACTTTCCAAAATACAAAATTGGGTTTTTTTTACAAACTTACTAAGATGGTTTGAGTATCAAATCATCCTTTGTGATTATTGCACATAGCCACTTTATCCTTCTAACGTCATAAAGCACATTTTATTCATTTTTGAGTAAATTCCATCATATAATCTTGGTACCGAAATGGGCACATCTGCCTTTGCAACCGTTTGTTCTCGCGTTCCTTGATACCGATTGTTTTGTGGAAAATTGTAAACAAATCTCGATATTTGACTTCCTTCTGTGAACATTGCAGCGACTCCTTTGCAAATCTGGCCGGTTCCGACACCAGATACCACTCCTTCTTCGCCGGATGTACGCCGAACAGACCGTGATTTTCATCATGGATCATAAAGTTCTCTATCGATAACCGGTCTGCAAAATGTGGCATAATAAAAGGAATTACGCCATTTTTCGGGCCAATCACCGCATACAGAATCCCCTGCTCTAATTCCTGAAATCTGATAAATTCCATTTCATAATGAGCTTCGTTGGCTGTATATCTGGCAAGCTCGAAGGTCTTCGCCACATAAGGATTCTTCAGATTCTCCATCACACGACTGCCACTGCCTGCTGTAATGCCATCTACTACCGTACGATAGATTGCATCCCCCTTCTCTTCCTTATTATAGGAAGCAGCCGCACGGCAGATGGAAAGATATGCCTGCTCTCCCAACCGACGTCTTAATGTCCCTGCCACCTTATCAGTCTTGACAGGATCAGGCTGAATATACAAATAGTCAGCAAATAATCTGTAATTATCCACTTCACCGACCTGTATATGAATATGCTCATGCCCCTCCCTTAAGGCATAGGCATCATATATACCGGTAAAAATCCCCTCAATAGAATCCTCACATATCAGATATTTTTCTTCCATATAATACTCTTTCCTGTTCTCATAATTACACGTTACACATCAAACAAAGACAGCTGGCGGTAAGTAGTCCCGTCCGCCAGAAAAGGCAGCTTCTCACCCCGTCCCAGCTGATTCTGATAGGTAAGATTTCTCACGATATATTCCTCATCCAGTTTTGTGGGATACATCATTCTGCCATTGCAGGTAATAAAATAGAGCGCTCTTTTCAACACCACACCTATTTTCTTTAAATCCTCAAAGGTAAGACTGCCAAAGCGCCTGGCCGCCACAATACGCCTGGCACTCTTAACACCTACACCCGGAATTCGGAGAAGAAGCTGATAATCAGCACGGTTAATCTCCACCGGGAACACTTCCAGATGTCTGACCGCCCAATCCGCTTTAGGATCAATCGCCATATTGAAATTCGGCCTGTCGACAGTAAGCAGTTCATCCACCTTAAAATGATAGAATCGCAAAAGCCAGTCTGCCTGATACAATCTGTGTTCCCGCAAAAGCGGCGGGCCTCCCGTCACTGCCGGAAGATCTTTATCCTCATTCACATTAACAAAAGCAGAATAATAAACCCTCTTTAACGAAAACTTTTCATAAAGGTTCTCTGCCACCGACATAATCTGGTAATCACTCTCCGGCAGAGCACCCACCACCATCTGTGTTGACTGTCCTGCTTCGCAGAAATGAGGTGCATGCTTATATAAGGTAATTTCATTCTTATTCTCCGCAATCCCATTCTGAATCTGCCGCATCGGTTTTAAGATATTCCTGCGATGCTTATTCGGTGCCATCTCCTTAAGCCCTTCCGCCGTAGCCATTTCCAGATTCACGCTCATCCGATCTGCCAGATATCCGGCTCTCTGGATCAGCATCGGATCCGCGCCGGGTATGGCTTTTATATGAATATATCCTTGAAATCTGTGTACCGTCCGAAGCTTATGCACTGTTTCGCAGATCAGTTCCATCGTATAATTGGGGCTGTACAGGATACCGGAGCTTAAAAATAACCCTTCTATATAATTACGTCTATAAAATTCCATCGTCAGTTCACATACTTCATCTGGGGTAAAAGAAGCCCGAGGCACATCATTGGACTTCCGATTGATACAATACCTGCAATCATAGATACATTCATTTGTAAAAAGAATTTTCAGCAAGGATATACATCTGCCATCAGCTGCAAAGCTGTGACACAGACCTGCCGCCACGGTATTACCAAGTCCGGTTCCGTCATTCGCACGGGAGGAACCGCTGCTGCTGCAGGAAACATCATATTTAGCTGCATCTGACAGTATCTTCAGTTTATCCATAACAGACATCTGCGGAGAAATCCTTACTTCCATAACAATAATCATGCCTTTCTTTCGTCTTTTAAAAACAGAACATATGTTCTGTTTTTATATTAGCACTTCCGAAAGTGTATTGCAAGTTATTTTTAAACAGTTTCCTACATGAAAAAGGACAGCCACAAACTTTTCAGTTCATGGCTGTCCAAATAAATAAGACTATTATAGCTTTCGTTTTTCTCCCTGCATATTGCTGATTATCCCTTCCAGTTCGCACACCCTTGCTTCCAGGGCATCCGCTCTGGCTTTCTCGCGTTCTGCGTTGACTCTCTCACGTTCTGCGTTGGCTTTCTCACGCTCTGTATTGGCTCTTTCCTCTGCCCGTCCTTCTTCTCTCATATCGTCATCATGCAGAAGCTCCTTCATATACTCCGACCTCCATTTCTCATTGCGCCGTCCTGCTTCCACCGCTTTGTGAAGCTTTCCGGTCAGCTCATCCAGTGGCTCTCCCGTCATTATGTACCGGTACAGTGCCTGTATGCCATCTGCCATTCCTTCGCTTCGACAGGTACAGTTAAAGAAATACTTTACCGTATGATCCCCCAATTCCAGCTCCGGCAACTCTTCGCATTTGTTTCGGAAGGTATACCGGGGTAATCCCTTCCTAAATGGATCGAAGGTACAGATGAACAGGATGTTGGTCTCCGGCAGACTCTGGTATGACTGGTTCTTCTTCAGGTGGTCCGTATCCATCACTGCCTGATAGAAGCGGCTCCGTCTGGGCAGATCATAATCCTCCGGCTTCTTGTGGTTTAAGTTCTGCATCTTTTACCATATGGTCTCCTCCTTTGTTGCGCAGGAGTCCATGGCACCCGTAAACTCTACTCTTATTCCGACTCCTGCCTGATGATTGTTTGGATTATAAGCAGGAATCTAAAGAATAAACAGATAAAGATATACAATGAATACGTTTAGAAATAACTGCTTATTCGTGAATTATAGCATAGATGGTTCTATATGGCAATAGCGCCAAGTCGTATTTTTCTCAATCTATTTCTCTCCATTTCTCTTTTTGAATCCCATTTTCTATTGACAAGCGCAATAACATCCTTTATGATAAGCATAGTTTTACAAGATAGTCAGAATGTGAATGCTCTGACGCGGAGGAATGTGTTTGTTAAGTGTTGTAATTGGAGAACAGAACTAATTAAATAGTTGTGGAGACAGTATTTCCGGCTTGGAGTCTGTCTTTTTATCCTTTTGCAATCCGATTCCCAAATAAGATATCTTTTTATGAGAATGCATGGCAGATGTCATGCTATTTTTATACCTATTACCAATAATATGGTCATGGTGAACCTGTTTGCAGGGATACCATGACTTTTTTGTTCTGTTCTCTTTGTAGTTATCTATTTATC
>JALETS010000037.1 GCA_022781395.1 Lachnospiraceae bacterium
GTTAGACGCCGCATCTGCCGGAAATATCGAAAACTTCCGTGAAAAGACGGGAACCATGTGAAGATTATGAAGGAATTAAAGTAAACAGCCGTAAAGCATGGAAGACAAGATCGAAGTGATGATAGCACGGATCGAGTAGAAAACGCAGCGTGTCACAAGGTCTGACTTTCATGCTGGCGGCGTTTCATAGAACTTCTACTGTCTTCGCTTACCATAGCCACTGTCAGGAAGAAGGGCAACGAAAATACCATAAAATATACATATCTGAATTCCGTAGCCACCGGTGTGGCAATCAGTACGGTTAGAAGTAAAGCAACATTCGGCAGATAACAGATCAGTTTCTTATATTCCTTTCGGATGATAACACTTCCGATACTGAACAGCATAACCCAGCAGGCAACACCCATGCTCCAAAGAGTACCGTATATAGGTACCATACTGCCCAGCTTGATGGCGATTTCCTTTGTCTTGATTACTAACGGTCCGCCAATAAGTGGCATGTGTGAAACTCCAAGATCGGTGGCGCTGACACCTTCGGCTTCCGCTACCAGATAGAAGGAATCCGGATACCAGTAGCCGTAGGTCTGCTTGACATAGGCGGTTAGATAATCACCGGGATATTTCATGCCTAATTCCAGCCAGAGTTTAAAGAACTCGCCTTTGTGAGCGATCAGGTAGTCCTGATTGCCTGCCCGTACCAGTTCTTTGATATTGTCTGCAAAGGTAGGATTGTACAAATCCTTGATATAGGTCAGATCCACTACATTTTCCACAAGCGCAAGCTGCTCGGGGGTCAGTTCCCTGTCATTGCAGATGACTGCTGTGATCTGTTGCATGGGAATGCAGACAGATTCGATGAAATCAGGCTGTTCTACCAGGCAGGCATTCATGACAGGATATTTGACAACAAGGGCAATGCTCACAATGCCAAGGATGGCAGGATAGAGCTTCTTCATATTTTTCCTATAGTAAAATAGCAGGAAAGGACAGCAGAACAGGAAAGCATACCAGCCGTTGGAACGGAACAGGCATATCATAACACCTGATATGATAAAAACAAGCAGATTCTGCCAGCGTATTTCTTTATCCATCATACGAAACATGGCACAGCTAAAGAGCATTACCGCTGCCGCAAAGGGGATATCCTTCCAGATGGTTACGGAGAATACCGCATGATAGGGAATCAGCGCATAGAATGCCGTAATCAGTAAGAGTACGAAGGGTCTGACTTTTCTGCGGCGCAACGTATTGATGAAGTAGGCGGCACTGCCGGCAAGCAGACACATTTGAAACAGAGTATAACAGGAAACGGCGATTACCATATTATGAGTCAGAAAATAACCGATCTCATAGCATAACTTAAATACCAGTGTGTGTACCCATGGGTGATGGTTGCTGTAAGGAATCACACCCAGTACCTGTTCAAACTGATTGATGCTGTCAGGAGTCATGATGCCGGGATACTGATAGAGATAGTAGGGCAGCCAGCATAACAGGCAGATGAAGAAGGAAACGCCTGCGGTATGATTCCTGTATAAATTAATAACATATGTGATGATTACAGAAAGCCTGTGATACCGGCAGGAGAATATATAAGGCACATCCTGATAGCAGGTATATAGAATTTCTCTCAGCCGGTTTATGTTACAGGTATAGGAGAAGAGAAATTTTAACAGATAATAAAACAGTATGGTAAAGCCGGTAAAGGTAATCAGAATGATAGAGAAGCGGAACATTCCGTTGGTTAAAAGTTCAATATATTGAGGATAGTCTACCAGCATATACAGTGTTGTAAAGAGCATGGCAGTGACCAGAGACACAAGATTGGTTTTTGGGGAATGTATGATGGAGTCGTCTATCACACAATTCTCAATTTCCGCATGATCTAGCAGAAACAGGTTGAGTCTGCTCAGCCTTTTGCTTACATGCCGATAGAAGAAAAATACCAACAGGAAGAAAACAAAGGTCAGAATATTGCCGGGTTCCATCCGGGCTGCTTTCATCAGCGCCCAGGTGGTAAGGAAGCTTTCAAAGAGATGAAATAATAATGTCCGATTGATTCTGTTACGCATAAGCCCCTCCCAATGGTTGTTATCTTGACAGTAATAGATTAATAAAAATGGAAACGACTGTCAAACTGTAATTAAAGCAGGAGTATATTTACGAGTCTTTGTATAAACTTAAGTCTGTCACATCTTGACATATAGCATTGTAATTAATAAAATTATTGCATATGGGCAAAACATTGGAAACGGTGTGACGCAAAGCTATAGGACCTGTAAAATGGCAGCCAGTTGCAACATGTAGGTTATTGAGGTTTCGTTGCTGTACTGCTTTATGTGGTATAGCTTTTTTATAGCCCAAATTTTATAGACCCAATAGGATAAAGAAAGGTAAAAGACAAATGAGAAAAAACGTAAGATGGTTGAGTGTACTGTTAGCAGCAGTGTTATTTTTATCTTCTGTAAACACTGTATCAGCGGCTCCTGCTGAAAGTGTGGAAGCACAACAGGTTATACAGGAAGATGAAGGCATGCAGCAACCGGAGAGTGACAACACAGATCAAGCGAAAGAGGAGGGCGTAGAGCCGACGGAAGATTCTGAAGAGGAAGAAGGCACAGATGATACATCTGTGGATGAAAAGGATGAGGACAAAGAGTCAAATCCTGATGATTCTGCGGACAATCCGGAGGATGAATCAGAGAATGAGGATTCTGAAGAGGATGAGAACGAAGGAGTCGAGGAGGAGAATCATAGCTTTATCTATACTGATAATGAAGATGGAACCCATACAAGTGTGTGCGAAGAATGTGGCGAGCAGATTACAGAAGAGCATTCTTTTGAAGATGATGTGTGTGTCTGCGGAGCGATAAGAATTGCGGAAGAAGAGGTGGAGGAAGTATCAGAAAACACTCTTTTATTGGAAGAGACAATAGAAATGCAAGTAAATGCTTTATCTGGTGATATAGAAGATAGTGAAGCCTTTTTAGTGAAAGATGGGACTACAATTAAGGGATTGAATGACGAGGGTAAGAATCAGGAAAATCTCCAACTGGTAATTCCGGAAGGGATAACTGCTATTTCGTTTGAAGCCTTTAAAAAATGTACGAATATAACGAGCGTGGTATTACCGGAAAGTCTTGTGGATTTAAAAGAAAGAGCATTCTGGGGATGCAGTAGTTTAAAAAGAGTAGAGATTAAATCGAACAAGATAATATGTGGTCCCAACAGCAATAAGGAAGATTATGGTGCTTTCAAAGGATGTGCAATCGAAGAGGTCGTATTCGGAGACAATGTCACAGCGATACCGGAGGGATTGTTCTGCGGAGCAGGGTTCAAGGCCGGTACAAAGGTAGAAATACCGGACAGAATAACCGGTATAGGAAAATTTAGCTTTTATTATTCAGGTGTGGGAGATGTGATTCTGTCTGAGGATTCGTGTCTGGATAGTATAGGGGAATCTGCGTTTGAGCATACGAATGTGACAATCGGCACCATACCGGATCATGTAAGAACGATAGGATTTGAAGCTTTTAGAGAATGTACGAATATAACAAGTGTGGTATTACCGGAAAGTCTTGTAGATTTGAAAGAGAGAGCATTTTGGGAATGCAACAGTTTAAAAAGAGTAGAAATTAAATCGAACAAGATCATAAGCGGTCCTAACAGCAATAAGGAAGATTATGGTGCTTTCAAAGGATGTGCAATCGAAGAGGTTGTATTCGGAGACAATGTCACAGCAATACCGGACGGATTGTTCTGCGGAGCAGGGTTTAAGGCTGATACAATAGTAGAAATACCTTCTACAGTCAGCAAAATCGGTAAATTTAATTTCAATTCCTGTTCAACATGGATGAGAGAAGTGACTTTACCTTCTTCTATCACATTAATTGGAGATTATGCATTTGACGGCAGTAAGAATTATGTAAAATATAGAGTAGTATCCGGATCCTATGCACATAACTGGGCTAAATCCAAAGGATATGATATTATAACCGTTAATGGAATTTCATACAGTCTGAATGGTGGCGGAAGAATGCCGGAAGGTACTTACCCAAAATCATATGAATCCGGTAAGGATGAGGAAATAGGAATATCAGAAGCTGCAAGAACAGGTTATCTGTTTGCAGGATGGTATACTGATAAAAGTCTGACTCGTGAATTGCCCAAGGTTTCGGATGGTATATATGATATTACAGGATATAGCGACAGCATTACGTTATATGCAAAATGGACACCGGTTAAATATACTATTAAGTTTAATGAGAATAAGCCGGAAACTGCTGTAAGTAAGGCAACACCGACAATTTTAACCGATAAGGCAGCGGTATATGATCAAAATGTAACGCTTTATAATAACAAAAATACTTATACAAAGTACACTTTTGTGGAATGGAATACAAAAGCGGATGGAACAGGAACCAAGTACAAGTCAGGAGCTGTTGTAAAGAACCTCGTATGTGAAGAGGGCGGAGAGATTACCCTCTATGGTATCTGGAAGGCAGGTACTTATTCTGTCAGGTATGACAGCAATACCTCAGGCACAGGGGCTAAAGCAACAGGTGCTATGAAGAATAGTGTTTTTACCTTTGATAAGACAGAGAACTCTGTAGCAGGTAATCTGTATAAATTAAAAGGTTACAAATTCCTGGGCTGGTCTACAAGAGCAGATGGCAAGGGTCTGCTTGTAGAGGATGCGCAAGAGGTGGGTAATCTTTTCGAGACAGCATATGCCAAAGATACGGGAAATGTTGTTACACTATACGCCAGATGGGAACAAATTCCATATACAGTAACATTATATAAGAATGATGGAACTACATCAGAAGAATTAGCCACGATTAATGTGGAGTATGGTCAGAAATTATCGGATGCCATTAATTTGGCAATGCTTGGTGAAGAACCGGAGATTCAGGCTGATGCGCTGAACAGAGATGGTTATACGTTGGTATCATGGAATACTCTGGCAAATGGCAAGGGTAAAAAGTACGCTGTGACAGCATCAAATCTCTGTGCAATGGGAGAGGAAATATCATTATATGCGCAGTGGTCAGGTCCGCTTACTTATAAAGTAACTTATGATTTGGCAGGTGGAAAGAATAATAGTAAGAATCCCAGGAATTATAAGTATTCCTTGAATGAAGATAAGGTTTTAATGAACCCAACGAAAACAGGTTATACTTTTGCGGGTTGGAAAGTAATGGAGGGTGAATTCAGTAATACTGATGAAGGAATTGTTCATATGATTCCTCGTGGAACCTATGGTAATGTTAAACTTCAGGCACAGTGGACTGAAAATAAGTATAAGGTAGTATTCCATGGTGCAAATGAGAACTACTCGGATATTGCAGAGGATTATATTGCTGAAAGCGAAGGCTACGGCTATTCATCTCAGTATGTAGATACGTTATCAGCAGCTAATCATTATGAAGTGAAGCAGGAAATTGCCGACAAGGTAGGTATTATGGCGTGGACAACGAAACCCAACGGAAAAGGAAAGAGTTATTCGGTTGGAACGAAATTAACAAAGCTTAGTGCAGATAACTTTGATAATGAGACTGGTAAAGGTATCATTCATTTATATGCGAAATGGGGTAATGCCAGATATGAGATTGCATATGATTTGGACGGCGGAGTAAATCATAAGTCTAATCCGGCTGTTTATGAATATAGTAATAAGAAGGCGGTTACGATTAAGAATCCTACCAAACCGGGTTACCTATTTGAAGGATGGAGTATAAATGGTGACGAAGATAAATTCGTTGATTTAAAAATTCCGAAAGAAACGAGCGGTAAGTTAACGCTGAAAGCAAATTGGACTCCGATAAACTATACTGTTCAGATTAAGCTGAATCATAAGAGCGCTCGGGCAGCAGAAGGATTTGCCACTTCTTATAATGCTTCCATAGATGGTAGCGGAGATGGAAACGTAACTTCATTTAAGGTTAAAGATGGAGAGGAATTTCTGCTTGTTAATCCCGGATACACATTAACCGGATTCAATACAGCTGCTAATGGTAAAGGAATCAGTGCAGAAATTACGCCTGATGGAAAGGTAGCGTTAACCAATCTTACCAAGGCTACCTCTGTTGGAAAGAGAGGATTAACAGTCACCCTATATGCGCAGTGGAAGACTAATACTTATAATATAACGTATGTCAATATTGACCCGGAATATGACGGAAGTTCAGAGGATGTACCTACTCTTACCGGCGTGTCGAATAAAGGAGTAGTTAAGTATAATGTAAATCAAACGGTATCATTGAAGAATCCAAGTCGATATGGCTTTGTATTCCAAGGCTGGTATTGGGATAAAGCCTGCACACAGAAAGTGACAAGAATAGGAAAAGGAACGACCGGAGATATCACTTTATACGGTAAATGGCGAGTGAAATAATGTCATAAAAGGCTTGCAAATGTTTTGAAAGAGTGTTACTATAGCATATGTAATACAAATAGTTACTAAGGTAAAGAGTGGACTTGCGAGTCCACTCTTTTCTGTGAAAGGAATAAGTTTGTAGGAGGCGGAAATGTCAAAGAGAGAGACATATGAGACCAGAACAGAACAGCTCCTTATGCCCATCGTAGAAAAATATGGGGTAGAAATCTACGATGTGGAGTATGTCAAAGAGGGGAGCGACTGGTACTTAAGGGCTTACATTGATAAGCCGGAGGGTGTTAATATCAATGACTGCGAGAATGTAAGCCGGGCTTTATCGGATGTACTGGATACGGAAGACTATATTGAGGATGCCTATATTCTGGAGGTAAGCAGTCCGGGACTAGGCAGAACGCTTAAGAAGGACAGACATTTGGAGAAGAGTCTGGGAGAAGAAGTAGAGATCAGAACTTATAAGCCTATTGACAAACAGAAGGAATTCTCCGGTATCCTGAAAGCATATGATAAGGATACGGTAACGATAGAAGAGGATTCCGAAGAACGTGTATTTGCACGGGCAGACATTGCACTGATCAGACTTGCATTGGATTTTTAAGAAATTTACAGATACAATAAGGTAAACATAGGAGGATAACGGAAAATGAATAAGGAATTAATGGAAGCACTGGATATCTTGGAGAAAGAGAAAGAGATCAGCAAGGAGACTCTTTTTGAGGCAATTGAGAATTCTCTTATCACAGCCTGCAAGAACCATTTCGGTAAGGCAGATAATGTGAAGGTTGAAATCGACAGAGATACCTGTGATTTTCTGTGCTATGCGGAGAAAGAAGTAGTAGAGGAAGTAGAGGATGATGTAATGCAGATTTCTCTGGAGGATGCACAGAAGATTTCCAAGAAAGCTAAGCTGGGAGATATGCTCCATGTGGAGATCAAGTCTAAAGAATTTGGACGTATTGCAACACAGAATGCAAAGAATGTAATCTTACAGAAGATCCGTGAGGAAGAGAGAAGTGTTATCTACAATCAGTACTTTGAGAAAGAGAAGGATGTAGTAACCGGTATCGTGCAGCGGTATGTAGGTAGGAATATTTCTATCAATCTTGGTAAAGCAGATGCATTATTAAATGAAAGTGAGCAGGTAAAGGGCGAGAACTTCAAACCTACAGAGAGAATTAAAGTATATATCCTGGAAGTAAAGAATACTCCTAAGGGTCCCAGAATTCTGGTCAGCCGTACCCATCCGGAGTTAGTCAAGAGATTATTTGAGTCCGAGGTAACGGAGATCAAGGACGGAACAGTAGAGATTATGAGCATTGCCAGAGAAGCAGGCAGCAGAACCAAGATTGCAGTCCGCTCCAATAATCCTAACGTGGATGCCGTCGGTGCCTGTGTAGGTATGAATGGTGCCAGAGTCAATTCCATCGTAGATGAGCTACGCGGTGAGAAGATAGATATTGTAAACTGGGATGAGAACCCCGGTAATCTGATTCAGAATGCATTGTCTCCGGCTAAGATCGTTGCAGTATTTGCAGATCCTGATGAGAAGACAGCCAAGGTCGTTGTACCGGATTATCAGTTATCACTTGCCATTGGTAAGGAAGGTCAGAATGCAAGACTGGCTGCCAGACTGACAGGATATAAGATTGATATTAAGAGTGAGACACAGGCAAAGGATGCTCCCGGCTTCCGTTATGAAGATTATCTTTATGATGATGAGTATGAAGAGGGTGCGTATGAAGAGGGCGAGTATAGCGAAGAAAGCTATGATGAAGAACAGTAGTCTTCTCTGACAGGAGGATTCCTATGGCTAAGAAAATATCCATGCGTCAATGCGTTGGCTGTGGAGAAATGAAGAATAAAAGGGATATGATGCGCGTTTTAAAGAGTGCAGAGGGGCCAATCGTTTTAGATATGACCGGTAAGAAAAACGGAAGGGGTGCTTATCTGTGCATGAATAAGGAATGTCTGGTCAAGGCAAGGAAAAACAGAGGACTGGAGCGTTCCTTTAAGATGAGTATTCCTGATGAGATATATGAGAATCTGGAAAAGGAGTTCGAGGATGGCGGATATGAACAATAAACCGGTAAAAGATAAAGTGTTATCTATGCTGGGTCTGGCCACTCGTTCCCGAAATGTTGTCAGTGGCGGATTTGCGACGGAACAGGCTGTGAAGAGCGGTAAGGCATATCTGGTTATCATAGCAGAGGATGCTTCGGATAACACCAGAAAGAAATATAGTAATATGTGTGAATTCTATGAGGTGCCCTATGTTTATTACAGTGCCAAGGATGTGCTGGGACATTCGATGGGCAAGGAAGAGAGAACCACTCTTGCGGTGACAGACGAGGGATTTGCAGATTCGATACAGAAGCATTTAGAAGATTCGAAATAGTTGGAGGTAGTTAGCATGGCGAAAATGAAAGTACATGAGCTGGCAAAAGAGTTAGAGAAGCAGAGTAAAGAGCTGATTGCTTTTTTGCAGGATAAAGGATATGAAGTGAAAGCAGCACAAAGTTCTATCGAGGATGAGGCTATTGAACTGGTTCGGAAGGAATTCGGATCAGGCACTGCGAAAGCCGCGGAGTCCAAACCGGAAGAAGCAAAAGCAGAGCCAAAGAAGGAGATGCCGAAAGTGGAGGCACCAAAGGCAGAATCTGCCCAGACAGAACCCCCGAAAGCAGAGGCACCAAAGAAGAAGAAAATTATCTTCGTCAGCAATCCTCATAATTCCAAGATGCCCGGACAGCGTATGGCACAGGGAAACGGCAATGGCGGTAATGCGAATCGGAATAATAATACCAGACCGGCAGGCAACGGTGCCAGACCGGTACAGCAGCAGAATGCTCCGCATAAGATTATCAGACCGACCCAGAAGCCTATTCCGGTAACGGCAGAACCTTATGAGGTAAGACAGAAGCAACAGCAGGAGCGCAGAATGGAGCAGCAGAAGAGGGAACGTGAAAATACTGCTGCGCAGAATAGTAAACAGGCGCCCGGACAGGAGAGGGTAGTAAGTGCAGGAGAAAACCGTAGACCTGAAGGTCAGAATAGGCCGGCTTATAACAATAATCAAGGGGATCGCAGGAACAGTGCTGGCAGTGCGCCTGGTAACAGGGGCGGTGCAAATAACGATCGCAATCAGAGAGGCAATGCAGGGCAGGACAATCGATTCCGCAAAAATAGCAGTCCCAAGGACTTTGCGCCTGAAGCGCCCAGAGCTGATATGGAGAAACACCGGGATGAAGAAAAGCGTAGAGCAAATCAGGACAGAGACAAACGCTCCAAGAAAGATCTGATCTACGAAGATGATGATATGGCGATGAAGAATCGCAATAAGGCAGGCAGATTCATCAAGCCGGAGAAGAAGGTGGAAGAGGCAGTTGAAGAACAGATTAAGGTAATTACTGTTCCTGATACGCTGACCATCAAGGATTTGGCAGATAAAATGAAAATTCAGCCTTCCGCTATTATTAAGAAATTGTTCTTACAGGGCAAGATCGTGACGCTGAATTCAGAAATCAGTTTTGAAGATGCTGAGAATATTGCCATTGAGTATGAAATCATCTGTGAAAAAGAGGTCAAGGTAGATGTTATCGAGGAACTTCTGAAAGAAGATGAGGAAGACGAGGCAGATATGGCGTCAAGACCTCCGGTTATTTGTGTTATGGGTCATGTTGACCACGGTAAGACCTCCCTGCTGGATGCTATCCGTAAGACGAATGTGACGGATAAAGAGGCTGGAGGTATCACACAGGCTATCGGTGCTTACACTGTTACCGCTAACGGACAGAGTATTACATTCTTAGATACACCGGGTCATGAGGCGTTTACAGCGATGCGTATGCGTGGTGCCAATTCCACTGATATTGCAGTTTTGGTAGTGGCTGCAGATGACGGCGTTATGCCACAGACGGTTGAGGCAATTAACCATGCCAAGGCTGCAGGCATTGAGATTATTGTGGCAGTCAATAAGATTGATAAGCCCAATGCCAATATTGATCGTGTCAAACAGGAAATGACGGAATATGAACTGATCCCTGTAGACTGGGGCGGATCAACAGAGTTTGTTCCGGTTTCCGCTAAATCCGGCGAGGGAATCGAGACGTTACTTGAGACGATTCTGTTAACGGCCGAGATCCTGGAGCTTAAGGCGAATCCGAACAGAAATGCCAGAGGTCTGGTAATCGAAGCAGAGCTTGATAAGGGACGTGGTCCTGTAGCTACTGTACTGGTACAGAAGGGTACTCTTCATGTGGGTGATTTTATCTCCGCCGGTGCCAGCCATGGTAAGGTAAGAGCGATGATCGATGACAAGGGAAGACGTGTGAAGGAAGCAACACCTTCCACTCCGGTAGAGATTTTAGGTCTGTCTGATGTACCAAGCGCAGGCGAAGTATTTATTGTACATGAGAATGATAAGAGTGCAAAATCTTATGCAGAAACCTACAAGGCACAGCATAAAGAAGAAATGCTTGCAGATACTAAGACAAGAATGTCCCTGGATGATCTGTTCAGCCAGATTCAGGAAGGCAATCTGAAGGAACTGAACCTGATCGTGAAAGCAGATGTACAGGGTAGTGTGGAAGCTGTAAAACAGAGCCTGATGAAGCTTTCCAATGAGGAAGTTGTGGTTAAATGTATTCACGGCGGTGTGGGTGCCATCAATGAGTCTGATGTATCCCTTGCTTCCGCATCCTCTGCTATTATCATCGGCTTCAATGTAAGACCGGATGCTACTGCCAAGGCGATTGCAGAGCGTGAAGGTGTGGATGTAAGACTGTACAAAGTTATTTATCAGGCAATTGAAGATATTGAAGCAGCTATGAAGGGTATGTTAGACCCGATCTTTGAGGAAAAAGTGATCGGTCATGCCGAGGTGCGTCAGATATTCAAGGCATCTGCAGTCGGCAATATTGCCGGTGCTTATGTCACAGACGGTGAGTTCCAGAGAGGCTGTAAGATCCGTATCAGCAGAGATGGTGAACAGATTTATGAAGGCGCTTTGGCATCCTTAAAGAGATTCAAGGATGATGTCAAAGAGGTTAAGGCCGGATATGAATGTGGTCTTGTTTTTGAAGACTTTGACAAGATGCAGGAACTCGATATCGTAGAGGCTTATATTATGGTAGAGGTACCAAGATAGAAGGAATAGTATATATGAGAAAGAATAGTGTTAAGAATACTCGTATCAACGGGGAAGTGCAGAGAGTGTTGGCAGAGATCATCCGGGGTGAGATCAAGGATCCGCGAATTGCCCCCATGACCTCTGTGGTGGCAGTAGAGGTTGCGCCGGATTTAAAGACCTGTAAGGCATGGATCAGTGTGCTGGGAGATGAGAAGGCCCAGGCGGATACTTTGGCAGGTCTTAAGAGCGCAGAGGGATATATCCGCAATCAGCTGGCCAGGACAATCAATCTGCGCAATACGCCTCAGATTACTTTTATCATGGATCAGTCTATTGCATATGGTGTTAATATGTCCAAATTGATAGATGAAGTGAATAAAGATATGAGAGCTTCTGAAGAGAATGCTTCCGATGAGGAAGAGAATCTGTCATAGGAAGAGTGTATGAGCAGAGCTGGAAGGAATTGGTAGTTGATGAGAATAATAGATGAAGTAAAAGATGCAAAAACAATAGCAATCAGCGGTCATATAAGGCCGGATGGAGACTGTGTCGGCTCCGTGATGGGATTATATCTTTATCTGCAAAAGGAACTGCCGGGTGCACAGATTGATGTGTACCTGGAGAAGCCTTCGGCTATCTTTGATTGTATTAGTCACATTGGAGATATTAAAACTAAATGTCCGGCTGATAAGGTATATGACGTATATTTTGCGCTGGATTGTAATGATGAGCGGTTAGGCGATGCGCTGCCGCTCTATGAGAAGGCAGGTAAGAAGGTCAATATTGATCATCATGTCAGTAATACCGGCTGTGGTGATATCAATATCATTGAACCCCAGAGAAGTTCAACGTCAGAGCTTCTCTATGAGTTGTTGGATCCGGACAGGATAGATGAGGAAATTGCGAAAGCTATTTATATCGGCATCATACATGATACAGGTGTATTTAAGTATTCCAATACATCACCCAGAACGCTGCAGGTAGCAGCGGAACTAATCCGTTTTGGATTTGATTTTCCGGCGCTAATAGAGAAAACTTTCTATGAAAAGACCTATGTACAGACCCAGATTATGGGCAGAGCGGTTTTAGAAAGTGTACGTTTTATGGAGGAGCAGTGTATCGTCAGTATGGTAAGCCGCCGTATGATGGAATTCTATCAGGTGGAGCCGAAGGATTTAGACGGTATTGTGAATCAACTACAGGTTGTAAGCGGTGTAGAGTGTGCAATTTTTATGTATGAGACCGGCACGCTGGAATATAAAGTAAGCATGCGTTCTGCCGGTAAAGTGGATGTAGCTGCAATAGCAGTGAAATTCGGTGGCGGCGGCCATGTGCGGGCAGCGGGATGCACGATGAACGGTACATATCACGATAACATTAATAATCTCTCGATAGAGATTGCGGAGCAGCTTAAGAATTATGTATAACGGAGTAATCAATGTATATAAGGAAGCCGGATTTACCTCCCATGACGTGGTAGCCAGACTTCGTGGTATTTGTAAACAGAAGAAAATCGGACATACAGGAACGCTTGATCCGGATGCGGTGGGAGTGCTTCCTGTATGTTTGGGTTCGGGAACGAAATTATGTGATATGCTGACAGATTGGAATAAGGAGTATATCGCCCATCTGCAGTTAGGGGTGGTAACAGATACGCAGGATCTGTCAGGAAAGGTTCTGTCCCGGGCCGGAGCAGATGAACTGGCGTCTTTGACGGAGCAGCAGGTGCGTGAAGCGGTAATGAGCTATTTGGGCTCCTATGATCAGATTCCCCCTATGTATTCTGCCCTGAAGGTCAATGGTAAGAAGCTTTATGAGCTCGCCAGGGAAGGAAAAGAAGTAGAGCGTAAACCGAGAACGGTACAGATAGAGGAAATAGAGATCATCAGCATGGAACTGCCGGTGGTGGTATTTCGGGTTGTGTGTTCCAAAGGGACTTACATCAGAACTTTATGTCATGATATTGGTGCCGGATTGGGCTGCGGCGGTGCCATGCAGTCGCTTACCAGAAGCAGGGTAGGAAACTTCCGGCTGGAGGATGCCATTACTTTGGCAGAACTTGAAAAACTGCGGGATGAGAACAAAATATCAGATGTTATTACACCTCCTGATGCTGTTTTTGCACAGTATCCGGCGGTTACGGTAACAGAAGCCGGTCAGAAGCTGGTACAGAATGGAAACTGCTTTGGGATGAGGCACTTGGTATGTATAAGGCAGGCCGGGACTGACAGCCGGACAACTGCCGGGCAGAACGTAGCTTCCGGTGGAATAGGAATACACCCCACAGAAGGGGAGAGATTCCGTGTGTACGATAACAGTGGAAGATTTTATGGTATATATGGTTATTGTGAAAAGGAAAGAATCTTTAAGCCTGTTAAAATGTTTTTATGATCAGACCGGGAAAGGTATTATATGCATATTATAGAGAATACAACGGAATTTCAACTGGATAGACCGGGTGCTGTTGCAATCGGCAAATTTGATGGCATTCACCTGGGACATCAGAAACTGATTCAAAAAATTATAGAGCAGAAAGCAAAGGGATATCTGGCTACGGTTTTTACTTTTGATACCTCGGCAGCAGCTTTTTTCGGAGGAGAGGAAAAGGAACTGACAACCAGGGAAGAGAAACGCATTGTTTTTGAAAAAATGGGTGTCGATGTGCTGATAGAGTTCCCGTTAAACCGGGAAACAGCAGCTACGGAGCCTGTAGAGTTTGTGCAGAGGTATCTGGTCAGTCAGATGCAGGCAGCCTATATTTGTGCGGGCACAGATTTGTCCTTTGGGCGAAGGGGAGCTGGTAACTATGAATTACTGCAGCAGTATGCTGATAGTTACGGATATCAGGTAGAATTGATCGATAAAGTCAGGATGGATGGCGAGGAAGTGAGCTCCACCAGGGTAAGAGAGGCTGTTCGCACCGGACAGATGGAAGCAGCCGCACGGATGCTGGGCACACCATACAGTGTGAGTGGTACTGTGGAACATGGAAGAAGACTGGGCCGTACGATTGGAATGCCTACAGCCAATCTGCTGCCGGAGCAGGATAAACTTCTGCCGCCTAATGGGGTCTATTATTCCAAAGTGCTCATGGGAGGCAGGATATACCGCAGCATTACCAATATCGGCTGTAAACCCACTGTCAGTGAGAATCATATCATGGGTGTGGAAACCTATCTCTATGATTTTGCCGGAGATATTTATGGAAAAGACATAACCGTACAATTACTGGCATTTCGCAGGCCTGAAATGAAATTTGATGGCGTGGACAGTCTGAAGGCACAGATGCAGAAGGATATTGCGGCAGGACAAATTTTTTCGGATAAAGGCTTGTAAGAATATAATCTTTTCATTAAAATGAAAATGATATGATGTTTTGGCTACATAAGTACAAACGAAGGGAATAATGCAAAGATGAATCTATCGATCATTCTGTCTATGGCCGGCGGACTGGGACTTTTCTTATATGGTATGCGAATCATGAGTGATAGTATTGAGAAGGTTGCCGGTGCAAGATTAAGAGGAATTCTGGAACGATTGACAAAGAATCGTTTCATGGCTATTTTAGTAGGTGTTTTCTTTACGGCTGTGATCCAGTCATCATCGGCGTGTACCGTTATGGTGGTCAGCTTTGTTAATTCGGGTCTGATGAATCTGACACAGGCTGCAGGCGTTATCTTCGGTGCCAATATCGGAACAACGGTAACGGCACTTCTCGTTTCTTTTAAATTGGAGAAAGTAGCTCCGATCATTCTTCTGGTGGGTGTGCTGCTTGTCATGTTTGTCAAAAAACAGAAGATTTCCCGGTTTGGAGAGGTTATTATAGGTTTCGGTGTATTGTTTATGGGTCTTGGCAGTATGTCAAGTGCCATGAGCGGTATGAAGGATTCGCCGGCTGTTTTACATATGTTTGCATCCTTACAGGAGCCTCTTATGGCGGTGCTTTTGGGAACAGTGCTTACTGCCATTATTCAGAGCTCTTCGGTTACGGTCAGTATCATGGTACTGCTGGCTAATCAGGGCCTGATGAATATGGATATCTGTATGTATATCATATTAGGTTGTAATATTGGTGCATGTACCTCTGCTGTACTTGCTTCCTTAAACGGTAAGAAGGATGCCAAAAGAGCAGCAGCAATCCATTTAATCTTTAATGTAATCGGTACGGTTATTGTATTCATTATCTTTAAGCTTGCCGTGAATCCGATTGTGGATGTGCTTAATGCAGTGGCAGATAATAATCCTGGACGTGTTGTGGCATATGCACATATGTCGATCAAGATATTCCAGGTTATCATCATGATGCCGTTTATTAAGGGTATTGTTAAGCTGACTTATATGGTAGTACCCGGTGATGATAAGAAAGTGGGCTATCGGGACAGCTATCAGTTAAAATATATTGGTGAAAAGGTGGTGCTGAATCCGGCTACGGCTGTTGTAGAAGTGATCAAGGAGTTAGACCGTATGGCATCCCTTGCAAGTGAAAACCTTAACCGTGCCATGAATGCACTGATCACGCTGGATCAGAATGAGATAGAAGAGGCCTATGAGGTTGAGAAGAATATTGATTTCCTGAGTCATGCGATTACCAATTACCTGGTTAAGATTAACCAGACTACCTTGCCGATTGAGGACTTAAAAAGTATTGGTGCGTTGTTCCATGCGGTAAATGATATTGAAAGAATCGGCGACCATGCTGAAAATATTGCGGATGCCGCAGTTCAGAGAATTGAGACGGGAGTTGGTTTTTCCCAAGAAGCCCAGAAGGAACTGGGGGAGATGCTGGACATGGTCAATACCATACTGCGGTTCTCCTTTGAAATGTTTGTGAAGAGCACGGAGGAGCATGCGGAGGATATCAGGCATCTGGAAGAAGCCATAGATGAGAAGGAAAAGGAATTGCAGCAGAAGCATATTGACCGGCTTGCCAACAATGAGTGTACGCCGGAGGCGGGCGCGCTGTTCTCCGAAATTGTATCCGGATTGGAGAGAGTCGGTGATCATGCAACCAATATTGCTTTTGCCAATACCTATTATGAGCAGCAATAGATAATAACTGGTATTTTTATGTAAAAGCCTTATTTTGTTGACATAGTGGGAATACATTGTTATAATGACCTTCGAAATGTTACAGAAATGTTACAAATGTGTAATAAATGTTACATGAGAGGAATGAAAGGTATGAAAAGACGTCAAATCCTATTCCTGTTGGCAGGATGTCTGTTGCTTATGACACCGCTTCAGGTACAGGCAATGCCCATAAGTAATCTGTTTGCGGTTGCTGAGTCCGAAGAGACAGGAATAGAAACAGAGATAGAGACAGGAGATACACAGGAACAGGAAGCTGCGCAAGACAATATGCTTCGTTCTGTATTGAACGAGATGTCTGTTGGTTCCGCCCTGGTTGGTGCAGACGCCTTTCAGGAAGAAGCGACACAGGAAGAAACTGCAGGAGAGGAGAGCAGCAAATCACTCAGTAATATTCTGGGAGCTTCCACAGTTGGTTCGAGCGTAATCCTGGAGTGTACCAAAACAGAGATAGAATATGCTGAAGCTTATGAGAAAGCCAAGAATGCCAATTGGGGATATACCAATCTGGGTATCGCCGATGTAGAGAGCGGAAATCTGAATATTCGGGCAGTGGCTGCAGAGGATGGCAAGCTGGTAGGCAAGCTGCCGAAGAATGCTGCCTGTGAGGTCATAGATTCAGATGGTATCTGGGCACATATCAAATCCGGTGAAGTAGAAGGCTATGTCAGTGAAGAGTATCTGCTGACAGGGATTCCTGCGAAACGCAAAGCGGAGGAACTGGCTACAACCATGGCGCGTGTGACAACGGACAGTCTGAAGGTAAGAGCAGAAGCCAACACGGATTCGGAAGTGATTACGCTGGTCCCTAACGGAGAGAGACTGGAAGTTATAGAGGTAGAGGGTGACTGGGTCAAGGTAGGTCTGGATGATCAGGAAGTATATGTCTCTGCGGATTACGTGGAGGTCAGCTCCGAGCTGAGCACTGCCATAACCATGACGGAGCTGCTTTACGGACAGGGTGTGTCAGATGTGCGGGTAGATCTTTGCCAGTATGCTAAGGAATTTTTGGGAAATCCTTATGTATGGGGAGGCACCAGCCTGACGAAGGGAGCGGACTGCTCCGGATTTGTACTGAGTATTTTCAAGAAATACGGTGTCAGCCTGCCACACTCTTCCAGAGCACAGGCAAACTGCGGTACGACGATCAAGGTATCAGAGGCACAGCCGGGAGATTTGATCTTTTATGGCAATGGCAAAACCATTAATCATGTAGCCATCTATATCGGGGGCGGACAGGTAATCCATGCCAGCAGTCCTAAGACCGGTATTCGTATTTCCAATGTGTCTTACAGATCTCCGGTAAAGGCAGTCAAGGTGCTGTATGATTAATAATATCAAAGTATCCGGCAAGATATTCAGGCAGGATATTCTGCGATTAAAAATACTTTACAATATAAGTACAGTATGGTAAAATATCCAAGTATGATATTCAGCCGATACTCAGAAACGGGACACTCCGACCCATTCTTAGTGTCAGGCGGTTAATAGGGTAATCCCCTATAGGAAGGAGAAATTATGATTTCTAAAGAAAAGAAAACAGCAATTATTAACGAGTATGCAAGAACTCCCGGTGATACAGGTTCACCTGAAGTCCAGGTAGCAGTTCTGACAGCAAGAATTCAGGAGCTTACTGAGCATCTGAAAGAGAACCCGAAGGATCATCATTCCAGAAGAGGTCTTCTGAAAATGGTTGGTCAGAGACGTGGTTTACTTTCCTATCTGAAAGAGAAAGATATTGAGAGATATCGTACTTTGATTGAAAAGTTAGGTTTAAGAAAATAGTATTGAGAACTTTGGCGGATGTAAGGTTTTACTATGTTCAACCTTACCCGCCTTTTTTCGCGATTAGACAGTTTTGGTTGTGATGGGTGGAAGAGGCATCCGAGACCACAAATATGGATACAGCCCGCTGCGTCTGTATTTGTAGTTTCGGCATCTTCTACCTAAAACATAGATTATCTAAAACATAGATTATGCTTTCGGACGTTTCAAGGAAGAAAGCAGGATGAAAAGGAGAGAAGATTATGTACAAGAGTTACACAATGGACCTTGCCGGACGTACCCTTCGTGTGGATATCGGCAGAGTCGGCAAACAGGCTAACGGATGTGCTTTTATGCAGTATGGTGAGACCACTGTATTATCCACAGCCACAGCATCTGACAAACCAAGAGACGGAATTGATTTCTTCCCTTGCAGCGTAGAGTATGAAGAAAAGTTATACTCTGTAGGTAAGATTCCGGGAGGCTTTAATAAGAGAGAGGGTAAAGCATCTGAGAATGCAATCCTTACAAGCCGTGTTATCGACAGACCTATGAGACCTTTATTCCCGAAGGATTACCGTAATGATGTTACTTTGAATAACATGGTAATGAGTGTAGATCCCCAGTGTCGTCCGGAATTGGTGGCAATGATCGGTACCGCAATCGCTACCTGTATTTCCGATATTCCTTTTGACGGTCCATGTGCCATGACCCAGATGGGAATGATTGACGGTGAGCTGATCGTGAATCCTTCTCAGGAACAGTGGGACAAGGGTGACCTGAAGATGACGGTTGCATCTACCGCACAGAAGGTTATCATGATTGAAGCCGGTGCCAATGAAGTGCCGGAACCTAAAATGATTGAGGCAATTTACAAAGCGCATGAGATCAATCAGACAATTATCGAGTTTATCAACAAGATTGTAGCTGAGGTCGGCAAACCGAAGCATGCTTATGAGAGTTGTGCGATTCCGGCTCAGATGTTCGAGGATATGAAGAAGATCGTAACACCTGAGGAGATGGAAGAGGCAGTATTTACGGATGAGAAGCAGGTTCGTGAGGAGAATATCAAGAATGTAACTGCTAAGTTCGAGGAAGCTTTTGCAGATAATGAAGAGTATCTGGCTGTACTTGGTGAAGCAGTATATCAGTATCAGAAGAAGACCGTTCGTAAGATGATCTTAAAAGATCACAAGCGTCCGGATGGCCGTGCACTGGATCAGATCAGACCGCTGGCAGCAGAGGTTGACATTATCCCCAGAGTTCATGGTTCTGCAATGTTTACCCGTGGACAGACACAGATCTGTAACGTTTGTACACTGGCACCTTTATCTGAGGTACAGAAGATTGATGGTCTGGATGAGAATGTAACAAGTAAGAGATACATGCACCATTACAATTTCCCTTCCTACTCCGTAGGTGAGACCAAAGTCAGCCGCGGACCGGGACGTAGAGAGATTGGACATGGAGCTTTGGCTGAGAGAGCACTTCTTCCGGTATTACCAAGTGAGGAAGAATTCCCTTATGCAATCCGTACCGTTTCCGAGACTTTTGAGTCTAACGGTTCTACATCTATGGCATCAACCTGTGCTTCCTGTATGTCTCTGATGGCAGCAGGCGTGCCGATCAAGAAGATGGTAGCAGGTATTTCCTGTGGTCTTGTAACGGGTGATACTGATGATGATTTTGTATTGTTAACAGATATCCAGGGTCTTGAGGATTTCTTCGGTGATATGGACTTTAAGGTAACCGGTACTCATGACGGTATCACAGCTATCCAGATGGATATCAAGATCCACGGACTGACAAGACCGATCGTGGAAGGTGCTATCGAAAGATGTCGTCAGGCCAGAGAGTTTATCATGGCAAATTGTATGGTACCTGCCATTGCAGCACCTCGTAAAGAGGTGGGCAAATATGCTCCGAAGATTATCTCTATCCAGATTGATCCTGAGAAGATTGGTGATGTAGTCGGTCAGCGCGGTAAGACCATTAATGAGATTATCGCACGTACAGGCGTTAAGATCGATATCACGGATGATGGTCAGGTTTCTGTATGCGGTACTGATAAGGAGATGATGGACAAGGCTGTAGAGATGATCAAGATCATTACAACGGACTTTGAAGAAGGTCAGATCTTTAAAGGTACTGTAGTCAGCATCAAAGAGTTTGGCGCTTTTGTTGAATTTGCACCGGGCAAAGAGGGTATGGTTCATATCTCCAAGATTGCAAAAGAGAGAATCAATCATGTTGAGGATGTTCTTACACTTGGCGATAAAGTAACAGTTGTCTGCTTAGGTAAGGATAAGATGGGCAGAATCAGCTTCTCTATGAAGGATGTTGCACAGGTATAATACAATATAAAGAGTATATGGCGGCAGTCTTAAGGCTGCTGCTTTAAACGGAATGAAAAGGGCCGTAGGAGAATTCTCCTACGGCCTTTTCTAATACGTCGGTAAACGTATTATAGGGGTTTATATGTGGGTATTAGGGGATATGTTAAAAACCGTCTTCTGAATCTTTTTATTAGATGGATTCGTGGAAGGTACGGCTGATAACATCTGCCTGCTGTTCCGGTGTCAATTTAATGAAATTAACTGCATAACCGGATACGCGGATGGTTAACTGAGGATAGTTCTCAGGATGCTTCTGTGCATCTAAGAGAGTATCCCTGTTTAAGACATTGACATTTAAATGATGACCGCCTTTGGTTGCATAGCCATCTAAAAGATTTACCAAATTATCTACCTGTGCATTCTGTGCCATAATATTATTCCCTCCTATAATAAATCTGATTGATAATAGTAACCATTACTGTTATCTATATAATATCATTTCAGGAATAAATGTCCAGTCTTTTTATAAATAAAATTGTATTTATTTGGGAACATATAAGATGAATTATTATAGGTACAGTAAATTGTGCTGATACGGAGGAGCGAGAGAATGGATAAAAGAGCGCAGGAGGCATTGTCTGATGATGTTTATAAAGAAGAAATGACTGCATTGCAGTCAGCAATCATATACAAGCTTTCAGATGAATTGTATGCTTTGAGAGAAAGGATGCTCTATCTGATGAACAATCTGTTGGGAATGCGTGATATAGAATCGGGAGAGCATGTAAAACGGGTTCAGTCGCTTACCGGTATTCTGGCGCGATATATGACACGGATATGTCCGGAGTATCAGATGGATGAAGAAAGCATCCGACTGATTACCGATGCATCAGCATTACATGATGTAGGTAAAATTGCTATACCGGATGCTATTCTGCTAAAACCGGGACGTCTGACGAAAGAGGAATACAGAGTTATGCAGACACATACAACCAAAGGAAGTGAGATGATCCGTATGATGGCAAATATTGGGCAGGAGGAGTATGGGAAGATCAGCTATGATATTTGCCGCTATCATCATGAACGATATGATGGAGGTGGCTATCCGGAGGGATTGAAAGGCGATGAGATCCCGGTTGCTGCACAGATCGTATCGGTGGCTGATGTTTACGATGCGCTGACCAGTGAACGGTGCTATAAGCGTGCTTATACGACGGATGAGGCATATCGTATGATCGTGAAAGGAGAGTGCGGTATTTTTTCTCCGAAGCTTATAGAGTGCCTGAAACTGGCAGGAGCGGAGCTCGCCGAACTTGTGAAAGAAAGCTAGAATGTCGTCAAAAAGGCGCAGGATTGTGATCCTGCGCCGGCGGCATTGGCTATTTCCACAGAGTAGAAAGTTCTCTTGCTTTTTCTTCACAGTATTTACAACGATAGATTTCTTTCTGCTCATCTGCCAGTACGAAGATATGGGGAAGTTCCTGTTCAATGGAAGTGATACAGCGAGGATTCTTACATTTGATGACATTACGGATCTCTTTCGGGAGCACCAGTTCCTTCTTGTCTACGATTTCCCCATCTTTGATGACATTGACGGTAATATTATGGTCAATAACGGCCAGAATATCCAGATCCAGTGTATTGATGTCACATTCCACCTTCAGAATATCCTTTTTGCCCATCTTGTTGCTGCGGGCATTCTTGATGATGGCAACGGTACAGTCTAATTTATCTAATTGCAAATGATGATAAATGGAGAGGCTTTTGCCGGCTTCAATATGATCCAGCACGAAACCTTCTTCGATTTTTCCAACGTTTAGCATAATATGGCTCCTTTCGGACATGATATAGTGATTCATGATTTGTTTTTATAAAATAATAAATGTTATTTTATTTCAATTTCCAGCAGGGTAAGTATCAACGCCATTCTGACATACACACCATATTGCGCCTGTTTGAAATAGACGGCGCGGGGATCTTCATCCACTTCTACGGAAATTTCGTTGACACGTGGAAGGGGATGCAGGATCAGCATATCCTCCTTGGCAGTTTCCAGCTTTTCTTTATTCAGGATATAGAAGTCTTTCAGACGGACGTAATCCTCTTCATTGAAGAAACGTTCCTTTTGTACTCTGGTCATGTACAATAGATCAAGCTGGGGCATACAGTCTTCCAGACGGATGACTTCCTGAAAAGGAATTCCTTTTTCTGTCAGCATATCCGTGATATAGTCCGGTACTTTCAATTCCGGAGGAGAAATAAAGATGAAACGGATCTCTGGATAACGGATTAGTGCATTGATCAGGGAATGAACCGTTCTGCCAAATTTCAGATCACCACACAGTCCAATTGTAAAGTTCCCAAGGCGGCCTTTGAGAGAACGAATGGTCAGAAGATCCGTCAGGGTCTGGGTCGGATGCTGATGACCGCCGTCACCGGCATTGATGACCGGGATACGGGAATGGCTTGCTGCAACCATGGGAGCCCCTTCCTTGGGATGGCGCATGGCACAAATATCTGCATAACAGGAGATAATACGGATCGTGTCGGATACACTTTCTCCTTTGGCAGCGGAAGAGGAACCGGCATCGGAGAAGCCTAAGACTTGTCCACCCAGATTTAACATGGCAGCTTCAAAGCTGAGTCTGGTACGGGTGCTTGGTTCGTAGAAGCAGGTTGCCAGCTTCTTTCTGTCACATGCATGGGCATATTTGTCGGGATTGGCCTCCATGTCATTGGACAGATCAAATAGCTGGTCCAGTTCCTCTACTGTAAAATCAAGAGGATTCATTAAGTGTCGCATAGTTTATTGGCTCCTTTCTCAAAAAAATAGAAGAGATAAGATCTCTTCTATTTCTATTATTATTATGATTGAAAAGATAATAAATCATCCACAGGTTTTCTCTTAGGTGCTACAGGTGCCTCGTCGGGATAACCAATGGGAATTAAAGCTGCCAATTCTCTGTCTTCCGGCAACTGAAGCATGTCTTCGATCTTGTCCTGGTCAAAGAGACCGAGAATAACACTTCCAAGACCCTGCTCATAGGCTGCCAGACAGAAAGTCTGGGATGCTACGCCTGCATCATACATCTGCCAACGGTCTTCTTTGGGAGTGCTGAAAGAACCGTCACGCTCAAAACCGCTGCGGTTTTTGATATAGGTCACGGCAATCAGGACAGGTGCGCTGGCAATAATATTGCCATTGTTCGGGAATATA
>JALETS010000041.1 GCA_022781395.1 Lachnospiraceae bacterium
AATCGGAATGACAGGACTTGAACCTGCGGCCTCTACTTCCCTAAAGTAGCGCTCTACCACCTGAGCCACATCCCGAAAGCAGTTATCATTATAACTAATCCCACGGGAAAAAGCAAGCCCTAATCTTAAACTTATTTGCAAAATTTGACCAAAAATTGATACAATTTAATCCATCAGTCATTCTCATCCATAAATTTCTCAAACTCTTCCTGTGGAATCGGCTTTGAGAAATAATAGCCCTGCTGGATCTGACAGCCTGCCTCCTTCAGATAATCACTCTGCTCCAATGTCTCCACACCTTCACACAGGGATGTGATCTGCAGTCTTTTAGCCATATCAATCACACAGGAAATAATAATCTTGTCACTTTCCTGCAGATTATCATCCTTCAGGAAAACCTTGTCCAGCTTGATGATGTCAATGGGCAACCTGCTTAACAGATTCAGAGACGAATAACCGGAGCCAAAATCATCCATGGAGACCTTGGCTCCTAATTTATGTAAACCATCTACCAACTCCAACGCTTTCTTTGTATTATCCAGATAAATGCTTTCCGTCAATTCAAACTCTATCAAATCGGAAGGAATCTTATATTCCTCAAACAGTTCCTTCACATATTCCAAAATGTGCATCTTATTCAAATGCACTCTGGAAACATTTAAGGAAATGGGAACAACTTTCTTCCCTTCTCTCAATCGCTCGGCTATAAACCTGAAAGTCTCCCGATATACATAATAGTCCACATCAACAATCTGACCGCTTCGTTCTATATAAGGAATAAATTCGTCCGGATAGACGAATTTACCGTCCGGTTTCTGCCATCTTACCAATGCCTCTGCGCCAATCAGATGCAAAGTCTCTGTTTCCATCTTAGGCTGATAATATACCTTGAACTCATGCTTTGCAATGGCTTTAGGAATATAGGAAGTAATCTCCACTTCCCGCTTGATCCCTTCCATCATGCTCCGGTCAAATAAAACGCAGCTATCGCTTTCCATCTCTTTAGCAACTTTTCTGGCAAGATTAGCATTGGATACTGCAGTCTCAGCATCAAAATTTCTGGAATCTTTATCAATAATACTGATGCCACTGCAGAACTGCAGTCTGCTGTTCAGATACTCCTCGCGGAATTTTGTCTCCCATTTATGATTCAGCTCTAGAATTTTTTCTCGATATGCCTCATTCGTATAATCATCTGGGACTCGATTGGCTGTAACAAAATTATCGGAATAGACCCTCGCCGCGCACAGCATGTTCTTATTATTCTTCGTAATCTGAGTGGCAAAGTCCTTTAGCAGAGCATCTCCGGTCTGATATCCATAAGTATCATTAATATATTTAAAATGTTTGATATCTGTATAAGTTATGGCAATCCGCTTATTACCGAGATTTTCAAGTTCCTTCTCCAGAGTATCCAGAAATGCCTCATAACGATCCAACCCCGTTAAAATGTCCTTCATATACTCACCTTATTAACCCTCTCATCTTTGCTCCGCTTCCATCGCCAACTGAAAAGCCGCATGAAATGTCGGGCATGATTTCTTTAAAGAAATCGGTTTGTTCTCCCGGTTCAAAAAACAATGCCTGCTCTTTCCGCAGGTTCTGACCTCTCTTGTTTTCTGATCCTGTATAAGATACGACAATTCCAAAATAATTCCGTTATACTTTTCGATTTTGGGTATAATCTCCACAATATCGCCAAAATGTACCATGGATTTATAAGTACAGGAAACTTCCAGCACCGGACTGATAATCCCCTGCTGTTCCATGTCACGATAGTCTACTCCTATCTGACTCATATACCAGATACGTGCCGATTCAAACCATCTGATATAATTGGAATGATGGATAATCCCCATCTGATCCGTCTCATAGTACTGTGCCTGATGTTCGTATACCTGCATCTCATTCTCCGTTTCGAAGTAGTGTATCCCCCACTTATACTAATTTTAGAGGCAAGTCCTGTTTCTGTCAATAAAATACAACAAAAGAAACCATTATTGTCCATTTTCCGAATCACTTCGACACCAGAACAGCAAGCAGATACTCCCATACCCTCTGTACCGAAGCAATGTCCATACTTTCCTGTGCAGTATGCACGTCTTTAAGATTCGGTCCGATGGAGATACAGTCAAGTCCCGGTATCTTTCCTGCCAGGATTCCACATTCCAGTCCCGCATGAATAGCCTCCAGTTTTGGTGCATGACCATACATCTTCTCATAGACCGTACACATATGGTTCCTTAAGGAAGAATCTGCTCGATATGCCCAGCCCGGATATGCATTTCTCACCGTCACTTTCGCACCATATTGTGTCGCAATTGCCTTCATTTGACTGCACAAGGCTTCTTTTTCATGATCAACGCTGCTTCTGACCGCATATTCCAAAACAAGTGCATTTTCAGTTAGTTTCATGATTCCCAGATTCAGAGAAGTTTCCACCAGACCGACCACATCCCTGCTCATGGCTATTACTCCATTAGGCAGTTTATCCAGACAGGCAAGCGCATTACGACCTGTCTCTTCAGTACAGCAGACAATCTGACTGTCGCTCTTTTCTGCTTCCGGCAGTGCTTTCTTCTCCGATGCCGTAAGGATATTGCATTCTATCATGAATTCCGGATCGGTTGCTGACAGTTGCTCCTTAAGATACCTTTCCTGTTCCATAATCAATTTCTTAATTCTTTCAAGTTCGCCGTCGCTTACGACAATCCGTGCACATGCCTCTTTCGGAATCACATTGTCTGCCACACCACCTTGAAGAAATAACAGCATCGCATCTGTCTGCTCCATAATCTTTTCAAGAAGCTGTCCCAACAGGACATTGGCATTTCCGCCCTTTTTATCTATTTCGGTACCGGAATGTCCACCTGCCAGTCCTGTAATTTTCAATTCCATTACAGACATTTTATCCCCATCCCGATCAACCGTAACACGCTGAACAGGGATCGTCACATCTACCCTGGCACCTCCCGCACAGCTTGTAATGAATATACCTTCCTCTTCCTGATCCAGATTGATCATTCTTTTTCCTTGCAGCATGGACAGATCAATGCCCAATGCTCCTTCCATACCGGTTTCTTCATCTACCGTCAGAATGATTTCCAGTCTGGGGTGGGCAAGTTCCGGTGTATCCAGAAGTGCCAGGCAATATGCTACTGCAATACCGTCGTCACCGCCCAGACTTGTACCTTCTGCATGGATTCGCCCATTCTCCGCTTTCAGCCTGAGAGGCTCCACTGCCATGTCAATTTCACAGCCAGGCTCTTTAACCGCTACCATATCCATATGCCCCTGCAAAATATAAGGTTCTTCCAGCTCATAACCCGGGGTAGCCTCCTTGATGATGATGATATTCTTCAACTCATCCTGGATACAGAACAGTCCTCTCTCCTTTGCAAAATCTGCTATATAATTGCTTATCTGCTCTATATTACCGGAACCGTGAGGAATCTGACATATCCTTTCAAAATATTTGAATACCTTCTGCGGTTGTAACCCTTCCAGAATGTTCATTTTCTCTTCTCCTTCGCGTTTTATGTAAACCACTATTCTTTTCAGTATTTAGTATTTACCCTATATGCCTTTTGTATACTCCTGTCTGTACTTAGATAATACATAGGCGGACTTATAATGGATGCTGACTCTGCTTATATCTATATATAGAAAGGACATGGTATAGCACCATGTCCCCTGATTATCAATATCTTATTTTAAGTTAGCCTTTGCAAGCTCAGCTAATGTAGTAAATCCTGCTGCATCATTGACAGCCATCTCTGCCAACATCTTTCTGTTCATGTCTACGCCTGCGTTCTTAAGACCATACATGAATTTGCTGTAGGATAAACCGTTCAGTCTTGCTGCTGCATTGATACGTGCGATCCATAACTGTCTGAACTGACGTTTTCTCTCTTTTCTACCTGCGTAAGAAGAGGTTAATGCTCTCATTACGGACTGTTTTGCTACTCTATACTGTTTTGATCTTGCTCCTCTGTAACCTTTTGCAAGCTTTAATACTCTGTTATGTTTCTTCTTAGCGTTTACACCGCCTTTAATTCTTGCCATGTCTTTTCTCCTCCTATTCTTGACCTATTAGATGTAAGGTAAAATCTTCTTCATATTCTTAACGTTCGTTGCGTCTGTCATAGCAGGCTTTCTAAGATTTCTCTTATTCTTAGTCGTCTTCTTGGTTAAGATATGGCGTTTATAAGCTTTACTTCTTTTTAACTTACCTGTTCCGGTTACTTTAAAACGTTTTGCAGCTGCTCTGCTTGTCTTCATTTTGGGCATTTCAAAATTCCTCCTGTATTTATTATTAATTTTAGTGGATATCAAAGTTAGATATCATATATTTCAACCAAGTCGCTTATCGCTTCTCAGCTAAAAACATTGTCATACTTCTTCCTTCTACCTTCGGTGCCTTATCAACAACTGCCACATCAGCAAGTGCCTGTGCAAAATCATCTAAGATATGCTTGCTGGTATTCATATGAGCCATCTCACGGCCTCTGAAACGAAGGGTAACTTTCACTCTGTCACCTTTGGAAATGAACTTCTTTGCAGCATTAATCTTGGTATTTAAATCATTCGTATCAATGTTGGGAGATAAACGAATCTCCTTGATCTCAACTACCTTCTGTTTCTTCTTAGCTTCTTTCTCTTTTCTGGTCTGCTCGTACTTGAATTTACCATAATCCACAATCTTACAAACAGGCGGCTTCGCGGTTGGTGCAATCTTTACTAAATCTACGCCGGCCTCCTCTGCAAGCTTCAGTGCTTCTTTCGCAGACATAATACCGAGCTGCTCACCGTCCTCGCCGATAACACGTACTTCTTTGTCTCTGATCTGTTCGTTAATAAATAAGTCGCTAATGGTTTTGTCCTCCATCCATAAGAAAAATTAATTAAAAAAGTGGATAGCATAACTATCCACTAATCATAATCGCTTGAAAACAACTCCCATACGTCCTAAGGGCTGTGGAGTTTAAGCTATGAACGCTTGCGAACCCAATCGTTGCAAGGTGAGAGTGGATACTCTGCTTGGTTGTTATGTGCTTTCACACAAGTGATATTTTAACACAGGATAGCTCCCATGTCAATACATTAAAAAAATAATTATTTAAATTCCAGACTGATAGTTTCGGCACTGGCCTCATAGTCTTCCATATAATCATAGTCATTCGTCTGCGAATATGTAATAACATAACTCTTATCCGCATTGATGGCATACTCTAACTGTTTGATCACAATATCATCTACCTGATAATGGCACAGGATACGGAAAGCCGGGTAACCATCAATCCGGATTTTTTCAAAACTGTCTACGCTTATTTCAATTTCCTTATCATAAGACTGACACAGATTTTCCTCTGCCTGTTTCTTAAAGGTTTCCTCTGTCATAAGCTGCATCGACTTATCCTGTTCATATTCTGCATAGTAAATAGTTGATGCATCAATAGGATAGCGCTTCGTCACATACATTCCCGGTACATCTTCTGATTCCATAAAGGATTCCGGCACTGTAAAGGTGCATCCATTAGTAGAACGGGTATTTTCCATAACAGAAGTATCCAGTTTCTCTTCTTCTAAGAGTTCAGCAGTCAGCTCGTTCTTTGTTTCCTCGTCGATCTCCATCTGTGCCACTACAGCATCAGACTTCTCCTCCTCCGCTTCCGGCTGTACCGCTTCCTCTGCTGCTTCTTCCTCCTGAGTCGATTCGTCATTTACTTCTTCCTGTGCTTCCGCACTTGTATGTACTGTTTCCTTACTGCCGCATCCGGCCATCATTACCAGCATGGCTACAACAAGCAGCATGATTCCTTGTTTTTTTATCAT
>JALETS010000055.1 GCA_022781395.1 Lachnospiraceae bacterium
GCATACATTCAGTTCGATATCCTCGCCACGTCCGTTCTGGCCTACGATCATACCGGAGTATACTTTGGTTCCGGGACCGATAAACAGAGTACCGCGTTCCTGTGCATTGTAAAGTCCGTAGGTAATGGCTTCGCCGGCCTCAAAGGCGATCAGGGAGCCCTGCTTACGATACTGGATGTCTCCCTTATATGGACCGTAGCCGTCAAAAACGCTGTTCATGATACCGTTACCCTTGGTGTCTGTCATGAACTCGCCACGATAACCGATCAGTCCGCGGGAAGGAATGGAGAATTCCAGACGGGTATATCCGCCGGATGCCATACCCATGTTCTTTAACTCACCTTTTCTCTGGCTTAACTTTTCAATGACTGTGCCGGAGAATTCTTCCGGCACATCGACATAACATAATTCCATCGGCTCCAGCTTCTTGCCGTTTTCGTCTTCCTTATATAATACCTCCGCTTTGCTGACTGCAAACTCATAGCCCTCACGACGCATATTCTCGATCAGGACGGATAAGTGCAGCTCGCCACGGCCGGATACCTTGAAAGCTTCTGTTGTTTCCGTTTCCTCCACGCGAAGAGACACATCCGTATTTAACTCGCGGAACAGACGGTCGCGCAGATGGCGGCTGGTAATATATTTGCCTTCCTGTCCGGCAAGAGGAGAGTCGTTGACGATGAAATGCATCGCAATGGTAGGCTCCGAAATCTTCTGGAAAGGAATCGGCTGCGGATTCTCCGGAGAACAGAGTGTATCACCGATATGGATATCCGTGATACCGGAAATCGCTACGATGGAGCCAATGCCCGCTTCTTTGACTTCTACCTTATTTAATCCGTCATATTCATATAACTTGCTGATTTTAACCTTTTTCATTTTATCAGGTTCATGATGATTAACGATAACCACCTCCTGATTGACTTTAACGGTACCGTTATCCACTTTGCCGACACCGATACGGCCTACATATTCATTGTAGTCGATGGTGCTGATCAGAACCTGAGTGCCGGCATCGGGATCACCGGTAGGCGCCGGGATATGCTCAAGAATTGTATCAAATAAAGGTGTCATATCACCACCCTTAACAGTTAACTGTGTGGTTGCCGTACCTGCTTTGGCAGAAGCATAAACGAAGGGACAGTCAAGCTGCTCGTCATTGGCATCCAGATCCATGAACAGTTCCAGAACCTCATCCACTACCTGAATCGGTCTTGCTTCCGGGCGGTCACATTTATTGATACATACGATGACGGCCAGATTTAGTTCAAGGGCTTTCTTCAAAACGAATTTCGTCTGGGGCATTGGACCCTCGAAAGCATCCACAACTAGGATAACGCCGTCTACCATCTTCAGGACACGCTCTACCTCCCCGCCGAAGTCGGCATGACCGGGGGTATCAATGATGTTGATTTTAACGCCTTTATACATAACGGCAGTGTTCTTGGACAGGATCGTGATACCACGTTCTTTCTCAATATCATTGGAATCCATGACACGTTCTGCCACTTCCTGATTCTCTCTGAATACACCGCTTTGCTTTAACAGTTCGTCGACCAGTGTTGTTTTACCGTGGTCTACGTGAGCGATGATTGCAATATTCCTCACATCTTCTCTAGTCTGTTTCATGTTCTACCATGCCTTTCTTACGCACACAAATTGTCCTAAACTCGGTAATTATATCACTTGCCTATATATCTTGCAAGAAAAAAGTCTTACGCGACCATTAACGGTTCTATTTTTCTTTCATATCTTATATATTGGTAATACAATACTAATAGGAATTCCTGGAATTCCGCAGTGTAGAAGGGAGAAAAACATGACAGATAAGGTAATTGAAAACAACCAGGTGGCCATTATGGGGGAAATCGTAAGTGATTTTACCTTTAGCCACGAGATTTTTGGAGAGGGCTTTTATATGGTAGATATCAGTGTAGACCGACTAAGCGAGTCAAGAGATATCATACCTGTGATGGTGTCCGAGAGGCTTTTGGATGTGACTGCAGACTATAAAGGCATGAAAATCTGTATCACAGGACAGTTCCGATCCTATAACAGACATGAAGAGAGAAAGAACAGGCTGGTTCTTTCGGTTTTTGCAAGAGAAATTGAATTCGTGGATGATATCGGGGAAAATGCAAAAACGAATCAAATCTTCTTAGACGGATACATTTGTAAAGCACCTATCTACCGTAAAACACCTCTTGGACGTGAGATTGCGGATCTGCTGCTGGCAGTAAACAGACCTTATGGCAAATCGGATTACATACCTTGTATCTGCTGGGGCAGAAATGCCAGATTTGCAAGTAATTTTGAGGTGGGAAGCCGCTGTGCGATCTGGGGAAGGATACAAAGCCGCGAATATATGAAGAAGCTGTCTGAGGAAGAGTTAGAGAGACGTGTGGCATACGAGGTATCAGTCAGCAAATTAGAGATTGTAGACGAAGAGTAATGAAAATAAGCTGAGATCCGCTATATAAAATTAGAGTTGCATGAAAAGACCATGTGTGCTATGATAGGCAAACATAGAGCGAAAGATTCTTAACAGCATGTTTGACAGGAAAGGTTTCATACATATAAGCAGCCTGTCAAGGGAAAGGCATGGTTCATGATGATGAAGAAGGGCATGATTCATATCTATAGCGGAGAAGGTCATGGAAAGTCACCGGCAGCGCTTGGCAGGGCTGTGCAGACAGCGTGCAACGGAGAGAATGTCGTAATTATTCAGTTTCTGAAGGGAAGGGGCTTGACTGACTCTGAGTTTGTTAAAAGGCTGGAACCGGAAATTAAGATTTTCAGGTTTGAGAAATCGGATGAGAATTTCGTCAATCTTTCTGCGGAACGGAAGGAAGAGGAGATCCGTAACATCAGAAATGGTCTTAATTTTGCCAAGAAGGTCTTAAATACAGGGGAGTGTTCGCTGTTAATCCTGGATGAAGTGCTGGGACTGATTGATAATGAGATCATCACCGTAGAGGAATTGAAGACACTGCTGTCTGCAAAGCCTGAGGAGATGGATATCATCATGACCGGTATTACCTTAAATGACGATGTATGTGTTTTGGCTGACGAGGTGACTAAGGTAGAGACCATGCGCTTTAAGATCTGGCAGTAAACGGCGTTATGGAATTGTAATATTTACGCAGTATTTCGCATTTTTTGCGTTGACAGACAGCATTTGTAATGCTATGATTGATTCAATAAATAAATAGAAATTGATAGAGGTTGCATTTTTCATCAGTAGAAATTTGGATGTGGCAGGCACAGAAGAAGAATTTTGAAAGGGAAAAATGCCGAAAGGAAAAACAGCCTGTTAGTTTTTGCCTTGGGCATACAGTTAAGAGCTGTATGACTGTCATCGGATCGATGGGGCGCTATCAGATAGAGAGTAATTGAAGCTGACCCTGTTTATATTGGTCAGCTTTTTTTCTGTCCGGTATAGTCAATTCTATATGTTTATTCTTAATATTTAATATTGATTTAGGAGGACAAAGTTATGGCAATTTTTAAGGGAGCAGGTGTAGCAATTGTCACACCGTTTCACGAGGACGGAAGTATTAACTATGAGGCATTTGCCAGACTGGTGGAAGAGCAGATTGCAGGTGGTACAGATGCCATTATCGTATGCGGTACCACAGGAGAGGCATATACGCTGACTCATGAGGAACATCTGGATATGATCAAATTCTGCGTAGAGACAGTCGCAGGCAGAGTACCTGTTGTGGCAGGTACAGGATCAAACTGTACAAAGACTGCGGTTTATCTGTCCCAGGAAGCAGAAAAATACGGTGCGGATGGACTTCTTGTGGTAACACCTTACTATAATAAGGCTACACAGAAAGGTCTGTTTGAACACTTTAAGACAGTGGCGGATTCTGTGAAACTGCCGATCATTTTGTATAATGTACCGGGCAGAACAGGATGTAATATTCAGCCGCAGACAGCAGTGAAGCTGTGTACAGAGGTAAGTAACATTGTTGGTATTAAAGAAGCCAGCGGCAATATTTCCCAGGTAGCCAAGCTGATGTCTCTGGCAAATGGTAAGATTGATCTGTATTCCGGTAATGATGATCAGATTGTACCCATCCTGTCTTTGGGCGGTAAAGGCGTTATCTCTGTTTTATCCAATGTGGCACCGGCACAGACCCATGCCATCTGTCAGAAATTCTTTGATGGGGATGTGGAAGGCAGCATGAAAGAGCAGCTTCGTGCCATTGATCTGTGTGATGCATTGTTCTGTGAGGTAAACCCGATTCCTGTTAAGACCGCGCTTAATCTGATGGGTAAAAACGTTGGTCCCCTTCATATGCCGTTATGTGAGATGGAGCCGCAGAATGTGGAGAAGCTGCGTACAGCAATGCAGGAGTACGGTATTTTGTAGGAGACGATGTCTCTAAAGAGTTACGAATAAGGAAGCGTCTGCCGGGACAGGGTTCCGGCAGGCGTTTTTGAATCATTTCAGAACGGAGGAAAATATGATTAGAGCAATTATGCATGGCTGCAATGGCAAAATGGGACAGATGATCGCCGGACTGATTGCAGCTGATGAGGAAATAGAACTGGTAGCAGGTGTAGATACTTATGATGAGGGAAAGAACAGTTTCCCTGTTTTTAAGAGTGTTGCGGAATGTACGGTGGAAGCTGATGTGGTCATTGATTTTTCGGCAGCACCGGCAGTGGATAATCTTTTAGAGGGATGTGTGGCGAAGAAGTTGCCTTGTGTTCTGTGTACGACGGGATTATCAGAGGAGCAGATCGCAAAAGTGAAAGAGGCATCAACGAAGGTGGCGATTCTGAAATCTGCCAATATGTCTCTTGGTATCAATATGCTATTAAAACTTCTGAAGGAAGCGACTGCTACGCTGGCACCGGCAGGCTTTGATATTGAGATTGTGGAAAAGCATCACAATCAGAAAGTGGATGCTCCCAGCGGTACGGCGCTTGCATTGGCAGATTCCATAAATGAAGAACTGGATAATTCTTACAAATATGTATATGACAGAAGTCAGGTCAGAGAGAAGAGAAGCCGGAAAGAAATCGGTATCAGTGCAGTCAGAGGTGGCACCATTGTGGGTGATCATGATGTGATTTTTGCCGGACCGGATGAGGTGATCACCTTTTCTCATAGAGCATATTCCAAAGGGGTATTTGCCAAGGGTGCCATTCAGGCTGCTAAATTCCTGGCAGGTAAGGCGGCCGGCATGTACGATATGAGTGATGTAATCGGATAAACTACGACAGAAAGACTAAGGGGAAATATGGACGATATAGAATTAAAATACTTGAAAAGCTTATCGAAGCAGTATCCTACTATTGCGGCAGCATCCACGGAGATTATCAATCTGCAGGCTATTTTGAACCTTCCTAAAGGAACAGAACATTTTATGACGGATATTCATGGAGAGTATGAGCAGTTTAATCATGTTCTGAAGAATGGTTCCGGTTCTGTAAGGCGTAAGATTGATGAGGAATTCGGTAATACCTTAAGCATCAAGGATAAGAAGAGTCTGGCCACGCTGATCTATTATCCAAAGGAAAAACTGGATATTGTACTGCAGGAGGAAGATGAGCAGTCTATTGAGGACTGGTATAAGATTACCCTGCATCGTCTGGTACAGATTACGAAGAGGGTATCTTCCAAATATACCAGATCCAAGGTGCGTAAGGCGCTGCCGAAAGACTTTTCCTATATTATTGAAGAATTGATTACGGAGAAAGCAGAGATCCAGGATAAGGAAGCCTATTATAATGAGATCATCCATACGATTATCCGTATTGGCAAGGCACCGGAGTTCATTATTGCGCTGAGTAATCTGATCCAGCGTCTTGTTATTGATCATTTGCATATCGTAGGAGATGTGTTTGACAGAGGACCGGGACCTCATATCGTTCTGGATACTTTGTGCAACTACCATTCCGTAGATGTACAATGGGGCAACCATGATATTGTGTGGATGGGAGCAGCCAGCGGCCATCTGGCATGCATTGCCAATGTGGTTCGTATGGCAGCCAGATATGGTAATCTGGATACCCTGGAGGAAGGTTATGGTATCAATCTGATTCCCCTGGCAACGTTTGCTTTGGAGACTTATAAGGATACGAACTGTGACGCCTTTGCCATCAAGTACAATACTAATTACGATACCAAGGATCTGAGCCTGGATATGAAGATGCATAAAGCCATTACCATGATTCAGTTCAAACTGGAAGGACAGCTGATCATGCGCAGGCCGGAGTTTGATATGCGGGATCGTATGCTGTTAGAGCATATCGATTATGAGCACAAGACGCTGGTAATAGACGGGGTATCTTATGCAATGAAGGATGTAGATTTCCCGACGGTTAATAAGGAACGTCCTTATGAACTGACACCGGAAGAAGAACAGGTGATGGAACGTCTGCGTCAGGCTTTTGTAAAATGTGAGAAACTGCAGAAACACGTGAGATTTCTCTTTTCCAAAGGCGGATTATATAAAGTATATAATTCCAATCTGCTCTATCATGGCTGCGTACCTATGGATGATGAGGGTAATTTTAAGAAGGTTAATGTGTATGGCCGGGAGTACAGTGGCAAAGAATTATATGATGTACTGGATCATTATGCACGCAAGGGCTATTATGCACACAATAACCTGCAGGAAAAACTGAAAGGACAGGATATTATCTGGTATATCTGGGCCGGACCAAATTCACCGGTTTTTGGCAAAGACAAGATGGCTACCTTTGAACGTTATTTCCTGGAGGATAAAGAAACCCATAAGGAGACTAAGAACGGTTACTACAGATTGCTTGACAATGAGGAAGTGATCAATAAGATATTACAGGAGTTTGGGCTGGATGAGCAGCATTCCCATATTGTCAACGGTCATGTGCCGGTGGAACGTAAGAAAGGGGAATCTCCGATCAAGTGCGGCGGCAAGCTATTGATCATTGACGGAGGATTTTCCAAAGCATATCAGGATAAAACAGGTAGTGCAGGCTATACACTGGTTGTAAATTCCTACGGAATGCGACTGGTTGCCCATGAGCCTTTTGAATCAACGGAAGCAGCCATTTTGCATGAGTCCGATATTTTCTCAGATTCTATTATCCTGGAGACAAGCAGCAGACGCCAGAAGATTGCAGATACTGATATCGGTATGGAGTTGAGGGAGAGTATTCATCAACTAGAGGAACTGCTGCAGGCATATCGGGACGGTATTTTGATTGAAAAAGATGTATAATTGCAGAGACATGTAACAGAGAAAGGGTGTACCTGTACCGGCGCACCCTTTTACAGTCTGCTAACGTGTATTTAATCCTACGTTGGTATCGTTTGTACCATTACCTGTAGTATTGTTGGTACCTGTTACATCATCTACTACGTTTTCCACACCGTTGGCGGCATCGTTGATGATATCGGCAGCAGTATTGCCTACATCACCTACAGCATTTCCGACGGCATTTCCGGCATTGTCCAACATGGAATTGTTGTTGTCATAGTCACCGGCTGTCACATCATTTACATTTTCGTCAACATTGTCCACAGTACCTGTAGTATTGTTGTCGTTTGTGCCGTTTTCGGCAGTGGCATTTCCGTTTGCAGTACCGTTTGTAGTGCCGTTTGTATTTGTTCCGGCATTGTTAGCGGTTCCGTTATTATTGGCTGTAGATTCGGTATTGGTGCCGTTTGTGGTGCCGTTTCCATTATTGGCAGAATTGTTGTCCTTCGTATTAGAATTACCGCAAGCTGCCAGTGTGGACATTGTCAGCACCATGAGAGAAACAAAAAGTATTGTTTTTATTTTTTTCATGATTTCACTCCTTTGCTTATATTGCTGATATTTAATAGGATAAATACCGATTGAAACAGAATGTTTGGTAAACTTCCTGTTCTTGTGTTATTATGTCAGTTAGAAGATATATTATTCTTATAAAATTAATTATTACAAAATATGGAGAAGAAAAATGGAATTTCGTCCTTGTATTGATATTCATAACGGCAGCGTGAAACAGATCGTGGGAAGCAGTCTGCGGGATCAGAATGATGCAGCCAGGGAAAACTTCGTTGCAAAGCAGGACGCAGCATTTTTTGCCAGACTTTATCAGGAATATGGCATCAGAAACGGACATATTATATTGTTGAATCCGGTCAGTTCTCCTTATTATAATGAAACAAAAAAACAGGCACTTTCGGCACTTGCTGCTTATCCGGGCGGATTACAGGTGGGCGGTGGTATCACGCCTGACAATGCAAAGGAATTCCTGGATGCCGGAGCAAGCCATGTGATAGTGACCTCTTATGTTTTTAAAGATGGTCATATTCAATATGACAGATTAAAGGAACTGGTCAAAACGGTGGGCAAGGACAGGCTGGTGCTTGATCTGAGTGCCCGTATGAAGGAAGATCATTACTATATTATGACAGACAGATGGCAGAAATATACGGATGTAGAGCTGACGGAAGAAACCTTGAATATGCTGGCTTCCTATTGTGATGAATTTCTGGTACATGCCGTGGATGTGGAAGGTAAGGCAAACGGGATAGAAAAGACGCTGGCAGCAAGACTTGGTGACTGGGGTAAGCTACCGGTTACTTATGCCGGCGGGGTACATAATTTTGAAGATTTAAGTATATTGAAGCAGCTGGGGAGAGACAGGGTGCATGTGACGATTGGTAGTGCATTGGATCTGTTCGGAGGTAATATGAAATTTGAGGAAGTGCTCCGCTTCATTGCACAATAGGTTAATAATCTGTATAAAAAAAACCTGTCATAAGACAGGTTTTTTCTAATCCGTTATAACAATACTGCAAATTCTAAATAAAATTCATCATTTATATTTAAGAACAGGCACATCGTGATACTGATTATGATGTTATAAGTTTGACATTTCTTATAACTTTGTTACGTTTACGGCCTGAGGTCCTTTTTCGCCATTAACTACTTCGAACTCAACAGCTGCGCCCTCTTCGAGAGACTTGAAGCCTTCCATGTTAAGTCCTGAGTAATGAACGAAAACATCGTTACCCTGCTCATCAGAAATGAAGCCGTAACCTTTTTGGTTGTTAAACCATTTTACTGTACCTTTGTTCATCGTAGATACCTCCAAAAATATTAAAAAATGCGTCAACCTTGTCGACACCCATAGAATAGCACATGTGTTTCCAAAAGTAAAGCATTGTTTTAGCATAATCACCTGTTTTTGTCAAGATGGTGCTTGTATCGCCATAAATCCTATGATATAGTGTAAAAGTTAAGTAAAATGTATGACTGCAAATAGGTATAATCGGGGATTATGAGGTGTTTGTCAGCGATGGGCGGCGAGGCAAGAAGAAAGAAAATTATAGAAATATTACAGCAGGAGAACAGACCGGTTTCCGGAAGTGACATGGCCGGGCGTGTAGGTGTAAGCAGACAGATTATCGTGCAGGATATTGCATTGCTGCGTACCTCCTATCAGAATATCCTGTCTACTAACAGGGGATATCTGCTGTATCATGACGATCAGGAGCCATATTGCGCCAGAAGAATAGTCAAAGTGAAACATCAGAAGGAAGATATTGTGCGGGAGCTGGATATTGTCGTGGATGCCGGCGGGAAGGTTATCAATGTGATTGTGGAGCATGAAATCTATGGCCGGTTGACAGGTGAACTGATGATTCGCAACAGGGCAGATGTCAGAAAGTTTATGCACAGGGTGGAGGAACATCAGACCAGACCCCTGACAGACTTGACCGGAGGAGTACATTTTCATACGATAGAAGCAGAGAATGAAGAGATTCTTGATGATATCGTCAGGCAGTGGAAAGAAGCCGGTTTTTTGATGGAATAAGTTTTATGTAAACAACGATTGTCTTTTAAGGGTCACCTATGGTATACTATATATGATCATGTAGAGATACCGGAGGTGATTTTTGTTTGCAGAATCAAGACACTACCAATGTAGAAAATGTTGAAGAAACAACACAACAGAATGCAAAAGTGAAACGGCAGAGAAAGCATAATTATACATTGATGCTCTTCGTTGATTCCAAAGAAGGCAGAATCCGGCAGATGGGAATCGGACCCACTGTAATAGAGTCTGTAGCAGTTGTGTGTCTGGTCATATTGCTTGCTTTATCAGTTCTTTGTGCAGTAAGAGGTAATCAGGTTGAAGAGTTACAGAGAATCAATCAGAGTCAGGCAGACAGAATTGTGGAATTGGAAGAGGTAAATACGGATCTGATCGCACTCCGTGAAGAATTAACGGATAAGGTTACAATCTTAAGCGATACCATTAATCAGAAGGTGGAAGAAGAGGAAGCATTAGAGGAAGCTCAGGCTCAGGCACGTATGCCGGTAGGTTTTCCGATGTCTTCATCTGCATCTTTGGAAGAGGCGGATGGGGATGAACCGATGGTTAAGCTGAACGGTACAGAGGGTAACAGTGTTATTGCTTCTGCGGATGGTACCGTTATCTCTATTACTACGGATACCAGTTACTTACATTGTATTAAGATCGATCATGGAAATGGTTATATGAGTATATATCGCAATGACGGTGATGCCATGGTCAAAGAAGGCGATGAGGTGGTACGAGGTGCCATTCTGTATGTAATCGGTGAAGAAAACACGGAATTAGGGTATCAGATTACTTATGATGACAAGTATATGGACCCCATGGAGCTGATCAATATAGACGGTTGATACTCAATTGATGAGATTGTATTTTGAAATACATATGCAAAAGAAAAGGGGCGCCCTGACATTATTTGTTAAGGCGCTCAAATACTAACTGGTACCCATCATTTCCATAACTGAGAGAACGGTTGACACGACTGATCGTGGCAGTGGAGGCACCGGTTTTCTCGGCTATCTCCAGATAAGTTTTATGATTTCTGAGCATGGATGCCACTTCAAAACGCTGGGATAACGACAGCAATTCATTGACAGTACACAGGTCTTCAAAGAAATCATAGCATTCTTCTTTCGTTTCAAGACTTAAGATTGCATCAAAGAGATGATCTACAGTATCTGTTTTTAATTTCTTATTCATATCAATTATGCCTTTCCTTCGGACAATGTATTTGTACGGATCACAATGCTTTCACACGTTAAAACTTTACTACTTTTATGTATGAATATATCACAAATTAATCTTTTTGTAAATGGGAATCTTTTATGCAAAATATCGCGCAAATAAATTTGCAAATCACTTGTCATGTAGTAATGAAAACTATATAATAGAGCATATATAGTTTTTTGGAACAGAAAGGCAGAAATATGACAATCAATTTTGAAAATCTACTGGGCAGCATTCTGGGTAGCCTGGACAGAATAGAATATATCAAAGCAGAGGACATTCCCAACATTGATCTTTATATGGATCAGGTCACAACCTTCATGGAGTCTCATTTGAAAAGTACGACCAGAAATCCAAAGGAGGATAAGATTCTGACCAAAACGATGATCAATAATTATGCAAAGAATGATCTGCTTCCACCACCGGTCAAAAAGAAATATTCGAAGGAGCATGTACTTTTACTGATCTTTATCTATTATTACAAAGGGATTTTGTCCATCAGCGATATTCAGCAGCTGTTACAGCCTATTACGGAAGATTTCTTCGGTACAAAAGGGGAGATAGATTTAGAACGGATTTATGAGGAGGTATTTGGGCTGGAGCGTGAACAGAAGGATATATTAAAGGCTGATGTGGAACAGAAATTTAAAGTGGCCCAGCAGACATTTGCCGATGTTCCTGAGGATAAACAGGAGTTTTTGAAGATCTTTTCCTTCATCTGTATGCTTAGTTTTGATGTCTATGTCAAGAAGATGTTGATTGAGAAAATGATAGATGGGCTGGATGGGACCGAGGCTGCAAAAGAAAAAAAGGAACGAAAAAAGGCGAAAAATGTTGATGATGCTAGTCAAACAGAGTAATAGTGTGTTACAATAATATGAATACAAGCATTACTTATTATTATGTGGACGGAATGGAGGATATGAATGGAACCGGTTCGTACAATTGATGACTTGCAGAATAGGGGATTCGACGTTGAAGAGGGAATTGCTATGTGTGCCGGTGATGAGGAGTTATATGCGGAGGTTTTGGATGCTGCATTAGAAGAAGGCAAAGAGAAAATCCCGCTGATCAGGCAACTCTACGAAGAGAAGGATTATGACCGATATTGTGTTGAGGTGCATGGATTGAAGAATGCGATGAAATCCATCGGAGCCAATCATTTATCGGAAGCGGCAAGGGTACAGGAATTTGCGGTAAAAGACAATAACCTTGCGCTTGTTGATGAAGGAGTTGATGCGCTCTTGACAGAATATCAGGACGTGGTAGATGCTTTGGAGGAGCTGATGGCTAACCAATAGTCGGGATGCCGGACAAACAGAAATATCAGAGTATAATGAATGGGCGGTTCATGTGGAACCGCCCATTTTGTAGTTTGAGTGCGTAACCGAATGTTATTTTGCTGCTTCCGTTGCAAATTCTGTATTGACCAGATCGGCATATGGTACCCGTTCTTCCAGTTCTCCGGCTTCCTCCAGAATATTTTGCAGCAGAGTGAAGCTTTCTTCCGTAAAGATCAGATCAGATTTCCAGGTATCCTGAGAGGCATAGCGGTCTACGATAGTTGTGATGGTATCAAGGTCAGTTTCGGCAAATTGTGGCGAAATGACTTTGGCAATTTCTTCGGGAGAGTGGGTCTGTACATAATCCATTCCTTTCTGTAAGGCGTTGGTGAAAGCCTGAATTACTGCCGGATTATTCTCGATATAGCTTTTCTTGGCTGAGAAGGCAGTATAGGGGACATAGCCGGAATCTTCGCCCAAAGATGCTACAACATATCCGTCCCCTTTGGCTTCCAGCGAAGTTGCGTGGGGTTCAAATTCAATGGAGAAATCTCCCTGTCCACCGGAAAATGCAGCCGCCGTTGAACCGAAATCAATACTCTGATCGATCATCACATCTGTGGCAGGATCAATGCCATTTTTCTTCAGGATATATTCAAATACCATTTCAGGCATACCGCCGGCACGGCCTCCCAGCACATTTTTGCCGATTAACATATCCCATTCAAAATCATCAATAGGTTCCCTTGCCACCAGAAAATTGCCGGCACGCTGGGTTAATTGGGCGAAATTGACCGCATAGTCGGAAGCTCCTTCGGAGTAAGTATAGATGGTGCTTTCGCTGCCCATAAATCCGATATCGGCCTCATCTGTTAAGAGGGCCGTCATTGTCTTATCAGCACCAAATCCCGTGACAAGTGTCAGATCAATCCCTTCTTCGGCAAAATATCCTTCTTCAATAGCTACATACATGGGTGCATAGAAAATAGAATGGGCTACTTCGTTAAGTACAACCGGAGTGCCGGAAGTGGTTGCAATGTCATCTGTTCCGGCAGACTGTGAACCACAGCCGCACAGGAGTCCCGTTATGGTGGTCACTGCAAGCAATAGACTAAAGATTCTTTTCATAATCCTCCTTGAATCGTCCGCAGACAATTCTAAAATACGCATTTACTATAGCGTATGCAGAAGGGGAAAAAGGGTGCAAAAAAAGCAGATAACGGGAATCGAACCCGCCTCTCCAGCTTGGGAAGCTGGCGTTCTACCGATGAACTATATCTGCATGGGTCTAGTATACCACCGGGAAATCAAAAAGGAAAGAAAAATTTGCTTTATCAGTAAATGGTTTTGAAAATGGTACTTTCGAAAATGATAACAGTGTGATATAAAAGAAGAGGTTCTTATGCAGGAGGAGAGAAAGATGTGGATGTGGCTGGTGCTCCTATACGGAGTGTTCAAAGGATTCAGGGAAGTAGTGAAAAAGAAGGCTTTGGAGAAAAACACTACCATAGAGGTACTGTTTATGTATACGCTGATAGCCTTCCTGATGGTTTTGCCGGATGCACATAATGCCTTTGGAATGGAACCGAAATATTATGCATATATAGCATTGAAATCTTTTGTCATATTTCTGGCATGGATGTTCAGTTTTAAGGCGATTAAGAAAATGCCGATCAGCCTGTATGGTGTACTGGATCTGTCCAGAGTACTTTTTGCCACACTTCTGGGTGTGGTGGTATTGCAGGAGGTGCTGGGTACCTTTCAGGTGATTGGCCTTATGCTCGTTTGCCTTGGACTGCTTCTGTTGAAATATAAGCCCGGTGCGCTGAAGAAAGATAAGGATAAGACAGATGGTGGGGAAGCTGTGGATGTCAAACTGGTGATACTGGCATTTGCCTCCTGTCTGCTCAATGCTGTATCGGGGTTGATGGATAAGATCCTGATGAAAGATATCAACAGTTCCCAATTGCAGTTCTGGTATATGCTTTTTCTGGTGCTTATGTATCTGGCGTTTATCCTGGTTACAAGAACACCGGTGCATATAGGAAGTGTTGTGAAGAACTACTGGATCTGGATTCTGAGTATATTATTTGTCATTGCAGACAGAGCGCTTTTCGTGGCAAACGGTATGGCTGACAGCAGGATTACGGTTATGACGTTGATTAAGCAGTCCGGCTGTATCGTTACCATACTGGCCGGCCGGTTCCTTTTTCATGAGAAAAACACCGGACATAAGCTTGTCTGCGCGGTTATTATCATCGCCGGTATCATGCTCGGCGTGCTGTGAAAAAAAGTTGTGTGGGGTAAAAAACTTATGATATAATAATGAGCGCAAGAGAAAAACAAGCGACGCCGAAGGCGGCATTTGTTTTTCTTGCGCCATTAACGAGCAAACATTTGCGGAGCAAATAGAAAGCACGATAGTGCGGGTTTGCGAGTCTAAGCTGAGTAAAGTTGCTACTCTTTCAAAACACAAAAGGGGGAAGTCTGATGGAAAGAGAAAGAAAGGAAATTAATAAGGCAGCAATTATATGCCATATGGTAATTGTTATTGTTCTGTTATTGGCATATGCGCTTGAGGTGGTGAAAGGCGCCAGAACCATTCAGTATTATGGCATATTTGCCGCTTTGGCGGCGGGACCGGTTATCTGGGAATGGATTCTGTATCGCAGGAATCCGGATGACAGGAAGATTCAGCATATTTTGGGAATCGGTTATAGCATTTTCTATATATTTGTCATTTTTACAACGACGAATGAGGTGGCATTTACCTTTGCCATTCCTCTTTATATTGTTATAACCCTGTATTCTGATTTTAAATATTGTCTGATGCTTTCGACAGGCGGTTTTCTGGTTAACCTGGTTTATACGATTTGGATAGCGATTACGGCTGGTATTTCGGGAGAGCAGATGGCGACTTATGAGATTAAGGTTATGCTGATGCTGATCGTGGCATTTTTCCTTTGCCTGACTACTAAGGTCATGGCGCGGATCAACCGGATGAAGATGGATGAAATCAATCAGGAGAAGGAGAATGTGTCCTCGCTGTTGAACCATGTAATGGGGATTTCCGGGGAAATGTCAGACGGTATCGTTAATGTGACCGCACAGATGCAGGAACTTGGAACGGCTGTTTCGGAGACAAGAAATGCCATGCAGGAAGTATCCGAAGGCACGAATGAAACGGCAGAATCCGTACAGAATCAGTTGGAACAGACTGAGGCAATTCAGAGACACATCGAAAAAGTGGAAAAAGTATCTGCAAGTATTACTGAGAGTATTGACACCGCCAATCGGGATATTTACAATGGCAGGAACAGCCTGGACAGTCTTCTTGCGCAGGTCAAATCTTCTGAGGAAGCCGGACATGAGGTATCAACGGATATCGGGGCGTTGGAAGAATATATGAAAAATATGCAGTCCATAATTGAACTGATCACCAGTGTTGCCAGTCAGACCAGCCTGTTAGCCCTAAATGCAAGTATTGAGGCTGCACGAGCAGGAGAAGCAGGCAGAGGATTTGCTGTGGTGGCAAGTGAGATTTCTAATCTGGCCAACCAGACACAGGGGGCAACGGTCAATATTACGGAAGTGATTCAGAATGTTTCCAAGAAGCTTGAAATTGCAGTTAATGCTGTCAATCAGTTGATGGAGAATAATGTCAAACAGAGCGAGTCAGCAACGATGGTAGCTGAGAGCTTTGAGAAAATAACGGGTAGTACCCAAACTGTGGATGAACAGAGCAGGATGCTGGGAACTGTGATTTCCGATCTGGCTGCTGCCAATAGTGGTATCGTGGAAAATGTACAGACGATTTCCGCTATTATGGAAGAGGTTTCGGCACATTCCAGTGAAACATATAATATCAGTGATAAGAATACCGGTATCGTAAATCAGGTTACTGCGCTGGTGGAGGAACTTAGCAGACAGGCAGAGAGTCTGAAGCGTGGGTAATAATTAATAGAATTCATGTATCTTAAGGAGGAAAACAAGATGGGAATTATGACAAGATTTAAGGATATTATGGCGGCTAATTTCAATGCGCTGCTGGATCGTGCGGAGGACCCGGAGAAAATGATCGACCAGTATCTTCGGAATTTGGAGCAGGATTTTGCTAAAGTCAAAGCTGAGACAGCATCTATCATGGCAGAAGAGAAGAGTGCCAAGAGAAAGCTGGATGAGTGCGACGAGGAAATCGCCAGAATGACAGAGTATGCCAAGAAAGCAGTGGCTGCAGGCAATGACGGAGAGGCAAAGCAGTTCCTGACCAGAAAGGCCGAAATGACAGAGAAGAGAAGCGTTCTGGAGCAGAATTATACACTGGCCTGTGATAACTCTGCCAAGATGCGTCAGATGCATGATAAGCTGGCAGGAGATATTGCATCCTTAAAGAGCAAAAGAGACATGTTAAAGGCTAAAGTGAAGGTAGCAGAGACCCAGAAGAAGATCAATCAGATGGGTTCCGGTCTTGCAGATGCGGGAAATAATATGGCAGCCTTTGACAGAATGGAAGATAAGGTTAATAAGATGCTGGATGAAGCCAATGCCATGAGCGAGTTAAATGCGTCCTCTGAAGGAAACAGTATTGAAGAACTGGCTAAGAAATATGATGCACAGTCCGGCAATTCTGCTGTAGATGATGAACTGGCAGCTTTGAAAGCAGAGATGGGCTTATAAGGAGAAGGACTTATAAAGCTTAGCAAGATTAGGGAAAGGTAAGGTTGGATAAATGGGTTTCTTTTCAAATCAGTTTTCCAATGTAATAGAATGGAATGAAACAAAGGAAGGGGTTCTGTTTTTTAAATGGCAGAATCAGGAGATTAAGAAAGGCTCTAAGTTAATCATCAGACCGGGACAGGATGCGATTTTCCTGTATAACGGTGTAGTGGAAGGTATCTTTGAAGATGAAGGAAGTTATGATGTGGAATCGGAGATCATTCCTTTCTTAACTACACTTAAGAGCTTTCGATTTGGGTTTAACACACCACTTCGTGCGGAAGTGCTTTTTATCAATACGAAGGAACTGTTAGTCAGATGGGGCACCAAGAATGCAATCAATCTGCCGGCTCCGGGCTTACCGGGTGGTATGCCGATCCGGGCATTTGGTACCTTCAACTGTAAGATTGTAGAGCATAATGTAGTAATTGATAAGCTGGCTGGTATCCGTCAGACCTACACGGTTGAGGATGTCAAAGAACGTATCATTGCAAGCCTTGACCAGCTTCTGATGAGCTGGATCAGCAAAGAAGGCAAGGATATGTTCAATCTGCAGGCAGATGCCGGAAACATTGCCAAGGGTATAGAGTCTGATCTGGATATGGATATGCGTAAACTTGGCATCGGCATTACTGATTTTAAGATTGAGAGCTTCTCCTATCCGGAGGAAATCAAGCAGATGCAGGAGAAGGCAGCAGCTCAGTCCATGGTGGGTGATATGAACAAATATACCCAGATGGCAGCAGCAGATGGAATGGCAAATGGCCGTAGTGGCAGTGGGATTGCTTCCGATATGGTCGGCATACAGATGGGAATGGCAATGGGACAGCAGATGGTCAATCAGATGAACCAGAGCGGTGCTATGAATATGGGGACACAATCTCAGCAGGCAGGAGCAGCACAGACAGGCGGAAACGGCACAGCACCGAAGTTCTGTCCCAACTGCGGAACGCCAACTAATGGCATGAAGTTCTGTGGAAACTGCGGGAACCGGTTGTATTAATAATATTGCAATTACCTGAATATTTTAAGGAATATAGAGGATAGTCAGATGAGCATTTACGATACTTTGAATGAGGAACAGAAGAAAGCGGTTTTTACCACGAAGGGACCGGTACTGGTACTGGCCGGTGCAGGCAGCGGTAAAACCCGTGCACTGACCCATCGTATTGCCTATCTGATGGAGGATGGGGTGCAGCCATATAATATTATGGCGATTACCTTTACCAATAAGGCAGCAGGAGAGATGCGGGAGCGAGTCAACCAGCTGATCGGATACGGTTCCGAGCAGATCTGGGTGGCCACTTTCCATTCCACCTGTGTCCGTATCCTGCGAAGATATATCGACCGGATTGGCTTTGATAATAATTTTACGATCTATGATACAGATGATTCCAAGGGCATCATGAAGGAGGTCTGTAAGAAGCTGCAGATTGATACGAAGATGCTGAAGGAAAGGGCAATTCTTAGCGCCATTTCCTCTGCCAAGGACGAATTGATATCTCCCATTGAGTATGAGATGCAGAACATGGGAGACTATAACGGCAGCAGGATTGCCAAAGCATACAAGGAATACCAGGCTGTGCTCCGTAAGAACAATGCTCTTGATTTCGATGATCTGATCTTCAAGACTGTGGAGCTTTTCAAGAGTTGCCCGGAGGTACTGAATAATTATCAGGATCGGTTCAAGTATATTATGGTGGATGAGTATCAGGATACCAATACGGCACAGTTTGAACTGATCCGGCTTTTGGCAGATAAGTACAGAAATCTGTGTGTAGTGGGTGATGATGACCAGTCCATTTATAAGTTCCGTGGTGCCAATATCCGCAATATTCTGGATTTCGAGAAGGTTTATCCTGAAGCCCGTGTTATCAAACTGGAGCAGAATTATCGTTCTACCCAGAATGTGCTGGATGCTGCCAATGCAGTGATTAAACATAATAGAGGTCGTAAGGATAAGGCACTTTGGACAGAAAAGAAAGAAGGCAGCCTGATCCATTTTAAACAGTTTGATAACGCATATGATGAGGCAGAATATATTGCGGAAGATGTGCGTAGCAAGAATAGAGAAGGCGAAGCGGAATACGGAGAATGCGCGGTTCTTTACCGTACCAATGCACAGTCCCGTATGCTGGAGGAGCGTTTTATTATGAAAGGCATCCCCTATAACGTGGTAGGAGGTGTGAATTTCTATGCCCGAAAAGAGATTAAAGACATTCTCGCTTACTTGAAGACCATTGATAACGGACGGGATGATGTAGCAGTCAAAAGAATTATCAATGTACCAAAGCGTGGTATCGGTGCGACTACTATTGTGAGAGTCCAGGAATATGCGGATGCCAGAGGTATCAGCTTCTATGATGCGCTTCGGGAAGCAGATCAGATTATGACGATTGGAAGAAGTGCCTCCAAGCTGCAGCCTTTCGTCAGCATGATGCAGGCATTTCGGAGTAAACAGGAATTCTTCAGTCTGGAAGAACTGGTTAAGGATATTCTGGAGACCACAGGCTATGTGAAAGAGTTAGAGGAATCGGGCGAAGAGGATGCCGAAGACAGAATAGAAAATATCGATGAATTTATCAGTAAAGTAGTGTCCTATGAGGAAACCCACGAGGAAGCCACGTTGAGCGAATTCCTGGAAGAGGTTGCGCTTGTGGCAGATATTGACCAGGTATCGGAGGATAATAATAAAGT
>JALETS010000060.1 GCA_022781395.1 Lachnospiraceae bacterium
TGAATGCAGACATTATCATCTGCTCTTTTTCTGGTGTGCAATTTGGAACTCTATGTCCTTCCGTACCTTTATTATAATTCTCTCTTTTTTCAAATCCACATTTATCCTTGACTTGAGCTATATTTAAGTTTGTTACATGCGCACCATATGTTTCCTGTATCCACTCCGTAATCTCCTTGTATGTAGCCTTTCCGCCCTGTATTACATGATGATCCGGGGCATAATCGATATACATGAAATCATCTATGCCTTTCCAACTCAACAAGACAACCGTCTCCACATTCGCGGTCCACGGGAACTGATCCACGGCAACAGTCCTGTCCACCCGGTAACCACGGTCTAAGAACACTTCCAAATCACGGACCAGACTGGTAGGCTTACAGGAAATATACAGGATGTGGTCTACGCCATAACGAATGATCTTATCCAGTGCCTTGGGATGGATACCGTCACGAGGCGGATCTAAGATAATGATATCCGGCTTCTCTACTATAGTATCCAGCACTTTCAATACGTCGCCTGCTATAAATTCGCAATTATGTAAACCATTGAGCTCCGTATTCTTCCGGGCTGCCTCTACCGCTTCTTCTACAATTTCCACTCCGATTACCTTCTTCGCCACCGGCGCCATCAACTGAGCAATGGTTCCGGTACCGCTGTACAGATCAAACACGACCTTATCAGGTGTCTTTCCTGCAATCACGCCATCCGAAGATTGTATATAGCCGGAAATATATTCTCTTGCAGTCTGATAAAGTACCTCGGCACCCCTGCTGTTGGTCTGGAAAAAGGAGAACTGTGAAATCTTAAACTTCAATCCCAGCAGTTCTTCATAGAAATAATCCTGACCGTAAAGGATATTGGTTTCATCACTCTTCACCACATCTGCCACTGCATCATTCTTGGTATGAAGAATGCCTACAATTCTGCCGTCCAGAGATAAAGACAGCAGGGCCTGCTTCATGCCATCCAGAATCTGTGCCTCAGTAAACAGATCTTTTTCTTCTGTCGGCAAGCTTTCTTCTGCATCCTTCTGCACTTGTTCCGGCAGCTGAGTTGTAGTTACCAGTGCAATCAATATCTCACCGGTCTTAGCCGCCTTACGCACCAGTAAATGACGCAGATATCCGATATGGCGCAGTCTGTGATAGAATTTCACATCAATGCCCTGTTCCTGCAAAGCAGTAAAATACTCCCTCACGCATCGAAGGATCTTCCTATAATCTTCGTCCACAATCTGACAATCTGTCACAGACACCACATCATAGAAGCTGCCTCTTTTATGCATTCCAAGAGAAAGTGGACCATCTTTCCATTCATCGCCAAAGGAAAATTCCATCTTATTACGGTAGCCAAAACACACCGGGCTGGCCTTAATACCTTCAAACTGATAATCACCCTGCCTGCACAACACGGAATCCAGAAGCTTCCTTACCTGTTCTTCTTTAATGCGGAGCTGCTCCTCATAGGGCAGGGAAATATAGGTACAACCGCCACAGCTACCGAAATGAGGACAGGGACTACCTGTCTCCAATGGTGAAGCTTCTGTCACTTCCAGAAGTCTTCCCTCCGCTTTTCCTTTACGTACCTTATTCACTGCACATTTCACTTTCTGCCCGGGCAGGGCGTTTTTGACAACACAGGTTCCTTCCTCACACGCAACAATACCTTTGTTGGGGAAATCAACTCGTTGTACAATTCCTTCTATGACCTGTCCTTTTTTCATGCTTGCTCCTTTATTCTAAAAAAGCGGGATGCGCCATACACATCCCGCCTTACATAATTTACAGTTTCTTACCTTTATGATTTACTATCCCTATGACTCATCTGGCAACAGCACTTTGTTATTCTGCGCTATCCTCGCCTTCCTCTTCTTCATCCTCAAAGAAATCATCCTCAAAGTCATCGTCAAAATCATCCTCGAAATCTTCCAGATAATCCGGAGTGAAATAGCGATACACCGCATAAGCAACCGCAGCTACTGCTACAACAGCTCCAATAATGGCAAACACCCACAATACCTTATTGCATTTCTCTTCTTCTTTCTTTCTGCCAAGAAGCTCATTAACCCCTGCATTATCTAATATTTCATCCAATTTATTCAAAATTTCCTTTTTACTCATCACAATACCCTCTCTTTCCTGTTATTTCCGAATCAAAGCATTTCTCTGCTCTATTATTTATATAATATACCACTTTCGTGTGTTTTTTACTATATTTTCATATAAATTTTCTGATAAAATTTTTATAAAATGCTTCCATTTCCTCCGGAGTTATCAGAATCAGCTTCTGTTTCAGAAAAGGATTCAGTGCTGCCAGTGCTGCTTCTTTATCCTGTATCGTGTGTACCACATCTGCATTCGGTGTCAATAAAAGAATCAGCTTACTTCTGGCATGAAACTCCTTAAGATATGCTAAAATTGTCTCTAAAGGCTTTTGCTCTCCCTGCTCCTCCTGATAGTGTTCAAACCAGGTACCCATCTGCAGGTAAGCAGCCGCCACGGTCTCAGTCAGGATGTTCTCACTTCGCCATGTTACTACATTCAGGCGGATATTGCGGAACACCTCACTCTGCTTTTTACAGGAAGTAACGATATCAGCACACAAGGTCTGAACCCGTTCCTTATCATAGGCACAGTCGATAACGATTGCCATCTCCAGAATACCGCCCCGATAATTACCCGGCACATGTAGCACACGCTCAATCTGATTATGCAATTGTAGATTCTGCACCGGAGTTAATGCCATCTTTCACCATTCCTTAACACTTCTTCAGCTTCGCAAAACCGGCATACATGATTTTCTGTCCCATCTCATCGAACACAACCGTCACCTGGGAATCCCTGGGACCAGGCTCAATCTTCATAACCGTGCCCTCGCCGTAACGCATATGGCGTACTCTGTCGCCCACTTCATAACCAAGCGTCTGAGAGCCTGCCGGTTCTATGGATACCGCGCCGATGCCCTGTGCCGCCTTCGTAATATAAGGCTGGTTCTCCAAGGCCGTTTTCTTCGGCCGGGCTATTGCTTTCGGCTTTGGTTTATCGAAGATCGTGGCTGCATCCTTGCCGAATCTGCTCTGATAGCTTCCCGGTGTTCCTGTTCTGCTGTAATCATTTGACAGCTCCTGTCGACTTGCAGTCGCTGCATAACTATCTGCTGTTCTGCTATAAGCGGTCTCTTCCATGGTCGCCGCATAAGCATCCTTACTCCTACGAAAAATACCGGACTGTGTATCGTCCGAATAAAGAGTTCTTCCCACACCGGAAGTCCTTCCACCGGATAAGGATGCTCCTGCTGTCACGCCAAAAGGCTTTGCCTTAAAGTGACTTCTCTCATAGGAATCATCCTCATAATCGTCGTAATCCCTGTGCTTTATCTCCGGCACCTTATGGTCTAACAGAGAGGGCGGAATCTCTTTCACAAAACGGCTGACCGGGTTATACTGCGTCTCACCGCGTATCATACGCTGTCTGGCACAGGTAATGGTCAGGTCATCCTTAGCTCTTGTAATGCCCACATATGCAAGCCTTCTCTCTTCTTCAATCTCCATCGGATCGTCTGCCGTAATAGTCATATAGCTAGGGAAAACTCCGTCCTCCAGGCCTGCCAGATACACGTGTGGGAATTCCAGTCCTTTTGCACTGTGCAAAGTCATCAGAAGCACTTTATTATTATCCTCCGATACCTGGTCAATATCTGCCACAAGCGCAACCTCTTCCAGGAATTCGCTCAACGTGGCTTCC
>JALETS010000072.1 GCA_022781395.1 Lachnospiraceae bacterium
TATGGGCATCAACTTTATCCGTTTTCGTCTGTCTAAGGCTTAGACTTTTTCTGTACAGATTAGTATGTAACGGGTTGATAACAAAGGTGGCCAGACCTTTATCAAGCAGATATCCGAGAAGATTGTAACTATAGTGTCCAGTGGCTTCTAGGCCTACTTTTACTTTAGAAGCATCTTCCATAACGGATTCTATTTTCTGATAAAGCTCGTCGAACCCATCGAGATTGTTTTTGATGGTAAAAGCCTTGAAAAGGACTTCGCCATCAGAGTTTGTGATAAAGCAATCATGCTTATCTTTTGCGACATCAATTCCTACGTAAATCATATAGGACCTCCTGATATAAAGTATTGATACTGTCTTAAGATCCACAGGGCTCCTTGCAATCGTAACCTACTTCTTGATAAACCGTCATGCGGTAACTAACTGATTAACAAATAAACAAAGAGACTGTGGTTGGAGCCTTTTTTTAACCATCGAGTGGTAGGAGGACGAAACCAATCCACAGTATCTTAAAATAGCATAGTCAAACCTATAGAAAAGGTAAAGAAAGACTATGACTTTATATAATAGTAGGAGAATAACAGGAAATGAATGATACAGAGAAAACTTTAGAATTTGACAAAATAAAAGAGCAGTGGCTTTCCTACGCCATGACAGAAGCTGCCGGACAGCAAATCCGGGAAATAACACCGTGTCTGAATGAAGTGCAGTTAAAACTATGGTTAAAAGAAACCACAGAAGCAAGAAAAATGATTGAGAAAGCAGGAAATCCGCCTCTGGTCTCCTGGCTGGATATTCCCCAGATTATAGAGATTGCAGAAAAGGAAGGCTGTCTGACCGCAGAACAGTTAGAAAAGGTTGGTGATATGCTGGTAGCCGTAAAGCGATTACAGGACTATCTGTCACAATGTAAAGCCTATGATTTTTCGCTGGCATACTATGACGAAAACCTGACATCCTGCGACACTCTGCGAGAAACCATACGCATGCAGATACGAAACGGTGCCATAGACGATTATGCCACCAGGCTTTTGCAATCAATAAGAAGTAAACTGGCTACAGAAGAAACTAAAGTCAGAGAAAAGGCTGAGCAGATCATGCGTACCCATAAGGCCTATATGTCAGACAGCTTTGCCACCACCAGGAACGGGCACATGTGTGTTCCGGTGAAAAAGGAATACCGCCAACAAGTACCCGGCGTTTTAATTGATAAATCTTCTACAGGCAACACACTTTTTATCGAACCCGCTGTGGTTGGAAAGCATTGCGAACTGATACAAAGTCTGAAGCTTGACGAGGAAAACGAGGAAATCCGCATCCGTTATGAATTGACAGGCATGTTTCTAAGCGAGCTTCCTGCTTTTCTGCAGAACATGCACACGGTTGAAAAACTGGATTTCGCCTTCTCGAAGGGAAAACTGAGTCTTGCTTTGGAGGGCACAGAACCACATATCAATACAGAACGCAAAATCTGCCTGAAGGATGCCCGTCATCCCCTGATGGATAGAACGATTTCTATTCCCCTACAATTTCAGATTGGAGAAGGTATCCGCGGTGTCATCATAACCGGTCCCAATACCGGTGGTAAAACTGTCGCTATTAAAACAGTTGCCTTAAACAGCTATATGGCTCAGTGCGGCCTTCATGTAACATGTGGAGAAGCCGATATCTGCATGAATGCCAATTATTTATGTGATATCGGTGATGGTCAGAACCTGTCCGAGAATTTATCCACTTTCTCGGCACATCTTAAAAATATCATGTCCATTCTGGAACAATTGACTGCTGAAAGTCTTGTCATTATGGATGAACTTGGTTCCGGCACAGATCCAACGGAAGGAATGGGTATCGCCATCGCAGTATTGGAACAGCTTAAAAAGAGTAATGCTCTCTTCTTAGTAACAACACACTACCCGGAGGTCAAACACTACGCTGACAATCAGCAGGGAATCATCAATGCCCGCATGGATTTTGACAAAGAAAACCTGCAGCCGCTCTATCAGCTGATTATCGGAGAAGCCGGAGAAAGCTGTGCCTTTGCCATAGCCAGAAGGCTCGGTATGTCGGAAGAACTGTTACAGGTTGCAGAAGAAGCGGCATACGGCATAAATGCTGACAGTCGCGGCAAAACCCTACATGCCTCTGACATCAGACCTCTACCCCGTATTCAGAAGCAGAAGGCACCTTCTACCGGTAAAAAACAGGAATTAACTCAAAAATTCCACATTGGTGACAGTGTCATGGTCTATCCGGACAGAAAAATCGGCATTGTCTGTGAACCGGTGGATGAAAAGGGCATCCTGCGTGTACAAATGCCGGACAGAAAGATCTACATCAGCCACAAGCGGGTCAAGCTGCATGTAGCCGCTACGGAGCTCTATCCTGAGGATTATGACTTCTCCATTCTGTTTGATTCCGTAGAGAACCGGAAAATGCATCACCAGATGGAGCGTAAGTATGTGAAAGACGCTGTGAATATCATAGAAGAAACCTAATGTTCAGTCCAGAAAGTCTCCGATAATTATAATTGAAGAATCGTGATAATTATACTTGATTTCTTAGAACAAAAGCGGTTAAATAGTATATGGAAAAATCAGGCGTCACAGCCTGCAAATGAATGAAACAGAGAAAGGATTCCTATGAATAACTTAATTATTCCGAAAGATTACCATTCTGCCCTGAATCTTCATGATACGCAGATCGGTATTAAAACCGTTAAAGACTTTTTTCAGAATCTGCTGGCTGAACGCCTGAATCTGTTGCGTGTTTCCGCACCTCTTTTTGTAGAGCCGGACTCCGGCCTTAATGATAACCTGAACGGTGTGGAGCGCCCTGTTATATTTGGCATTAAGGAACAGAATGAGGCACCTGCAGAAATTGTACATTCCCTGGCCAAATGGAAACGCTACGCATTAGGGAAATACGGATTTTCTCACGGAGAAGGGCTTTACACGGATATGAGTGCTATCCGCCGGGATGAACAGACCGACAACATCCACTCTATCTATGTGGATCAGTGGGACTGGGAGAAGATCATCTCCAAAGAAGAGCGCACACTGGATTTTCTGATGGACACCGTACGCACTGTTTATAAGGTACTGCGCAAGACAGAAAAATATATGGCGATCCAGTATGATTATATTGAAGAAATTCTTCCCCACGATATCTTCTTTATTACCACACAGGAACTGGAAGACATGTTCCCCGATTACAGCCCGAAGGAGCGGGAATACTATATAGCAAAAGCAAAAGGTGCTGTCTGTATCATGCAGATCGGAGATTTGTTAGAATCCGGCGAAAAGCACGACGGCCGTGCACCGGACTATGATGACTGGAAGCTGAATGCAGATATTGTGGTGTACTATCCTGTCCTCGATATCGCACTGGAATTGTCCTCCATGGGCATCCGTGTGGATAAAGAATCCTTGCTGAGTCAGTTGGAGAAAGCAGGCTGTCCGGAACGCGCTAATCTGCCTTTCCAGAAAGCCATACTGGAAGAGGCTCTTCCGTTGTCCATCGGCGGCGGTATCGGTCAGTCCCGTATCTGTATGTTCTTCTTACGCAAAGCACATATCGGAGAAGTGCAGTCTTCTCTCTGGCCTGCAGATGTAACGAAGGAAGCACTGGCACACGGTATTCAATTATTATAGTTTTTTATTAAAAAACCCCCTCTGCGGTATCATCAGACAGAGGGGGCTCTCTTATTTCAATATTTTACTGAACATACAGATTGGTATATCCCATCAGACTTTCATCCACTTCTCTGGCACATTCCCTTCCCTGTCTGATAGCTTTGACAACGAGAGACTGTCCGGTATGCATATCGCCTGCGGTAAATACTTTGTCTACGCTTGTGGCAAATTTGCCGGCGTCCGTCTTTACATTGGTTCTGCCATCCAGGGCTACCTTGAAAGCATCCGTCACGTATTTCTGACTACCCAGGAAGCCTGCCGCAATCAACACGATCTGGGCATCCAGAACTTTCTCAGAACCTGCCACTTCTTTCATATTCATGCGACCTGTCTCCGGATCTTTTTCCCAGGTCAGGGATACGATCTTGACGCCCTTCAGATTTCCATTCTTGTCCTTGATAAATTCCTTTACCGTAGACTCATAGATCCGCGGATCATGCCCGTATACGGCAATAGCTTCCTGCTGACCGTAATCGGTCTTGCAGACTTTGGGCCACTCCGGCCACGGATTGTTCTCAGCACGCTCATCGGGGGCCTTAGGCATCATCTCGATCTGTGTCACGGATTTCGCGCCATGACGGATAGCTGTACCAACGCAGTCATTACCGGTATCACCGCCGCCAATGATCACTACATCCTTATCCTTTGTATCCACATACTGTTTGTCCTTGAAATCCGAATCCAACAGGCTCTTGGTATTGCGGGTCAGGAAATCCACAGCGAAATAGATTCCCTTGGCGTCCCTTCCCGGTGCATTGATATCACGAGGATTGGAGGAGCCACAGCAGAGTACTACCCTGTCAAACTCTTTTAACAGTTTATCTGCCTTGACGTCCTTACCGATATTGCTGTTAGTGACAAAGGTAACGCCCTCTTCTTCCATCACCTTGATCTTTCGATCAATGATGTGCTTCTCCAGCTTCATATTCGGAATGCCATACATCAGCAGACCACCGATTCTGTCGGAACGCTCAAACACCGTTACCAGATGTCCTCTCTTATTTAACTGGTCTGCCACGGCAAGACCGGAAGGGCCGCTTCCTACCACGGCAACCGTTTTGCCTGTTCTTACCTTAGGCGGTTTAGGCGCTGCATAGCCTTTGGCATAGGCATTCTCGATGATTGCATATTCATTCTCCTTCGTGGATACCGGGTCTCCGTTCAGGCCACAGGTACAGGCTGCCTCACAGAGTGCCGGACATACTCTCGAAGTAAATTCCGGAAAATTGTTGGTCTTATGCAGACGGTTGTATGCCTGCTCCCAGTTACCTGTATAAACCAGATCATTCCATTCGGGTACCAGATTGTGCAACGGACAGCCGGAGGTCATACCGCACAGTGTCATACCTGCCTGACAGAACGGTACACCACAGTCCATACAGCGGGCACCCTGTAACTGCTGTTCCTCCATGGACAAATGCTCATGGAATTCATTAAAATTCTTAATGCGCTGTTTCGGACTCACATCCTTGGAAACCTTGCGCTCATAATCCATAAATCCAGTTGGTTTTCCCATACTCTTATCTTCCTTTCTTATTTACTCATCGAAATAAGCAATTACAAAACTCACATTTTTATTTGAACAAATGACCGCGGAACACATTATCACGCTTTATTTTTCTGGTTCGCATAAAATGCTTCAATCTGTGCCTGCTCAGCGCTTAACCCTTTCTCCTCCATCTGCACGATGAGTTTTAGCATTCTCTCATAATCATGCGGGATAATCTTCTTAAACTTCGGCAGATACTCACCGAAATTGTCCAGAATTTCTTTTCCCTTGACGGAATTGGTATAAGCTACATGTTCTTTGATCATTTCCTTCAGTTCAAGAACATCATATTTGGAAGTAATTTCATAGGAAGAAACCATTTCCTTGTTAGTTTTGGTATACAGATCGTTATTCTCGTCCAGTACATAAGCAATACCGCCGCTCATACCTGCAGCAAAGTTCTTGCCTACCGAACCGATTACAACCACACGGCCACCGGTCATGTACTCACAGCCGTGATCACCGACACCCTCGACTACGGCAATAGCACCGGAATTACGTACACAGAAACGTTCTCCTGCCACACCGTTGATAAATGCCTTACCGGAGGTTGCTCCATACAGTGCCACATTACCGATAATAATATTTTCATCCTGTTTGAATTTGGAACCCTTAGGCGGATATACGACTAATTTACCGCCGGATAGTCCCTTACCGAAATAATCATTGGAATCACCCACAAGTTCCAAAGTAAGTCCCTTCGGGATAAAAGCACCAAAGCTCTGTCCGCCGGAGCCCTTACAAAGGATTCTGTAAGTATCTTCCTCCAGGGTATCTCCAAATCTTCTGGTAATCTCGGAACCAAGAATCGTGCCGAAGGTACGGTCTGTATTGGTCACTTCTACCTCCAGGCTTCTCTTCTGCCCGGTCTCCAATGCCTTGGAAAGCTGCTTTAACAGCACTTTTTCGTCCAGAGTATTCTCCAGCTTGAAATCATATACCTGTTTGGGATCAAAGATGCATTTCTCTTTGCTGCCCTCATATGGGTTCGTCAAAATCCGGCTTAAATCAATCTTCTGCTGACGCTCTGTCAGATTATCCTTGATCTTCAAAAGATCGGTTCTTCCCACCAGTTCATCCACGGTACGGACACCCAGCTTCGCCATATATTCTCTCAATTCCTGAGCAATAAAACGCATGAAGTTTTCTACATATTCCGGTTTTCCTTTGAAACGCTTACGCAGTTCCGGATTCTGGGTTGCCACACCAACCGGACAGGTATCCAGGTTGCAGACACGCATCATCACACAACCCATGGTTACAAGAGGGGCCGTTGCAAAACCAAATTCCTCTGCACCAAGAATCGCAGCGATTGCCACATCACGACCACTCATCAGCTTACCGTCAGTCTCAATACGTACTTTATTACGAAGCCCATTCTGAATCAGGGTCTGATGGGTCTCAGCCAGACCAAGCTCCCATGGAAGACCGGCGTTGTGAATGGAATTACGGGGTGCTGCTCCGGTACCGCCGTCATAACCGGATACCAGGATAACCTGTGCCCCTGCTTTCGCCACACCTGCTGCTACCGTGCCAACACCCGCCTCGGAAACCAGTTTCACTGATATGCGTGCCTTTGTATTGGCATTCTTTAAGTCATAAATTAACTGTGCAAGATCCTCGATGGAATAAATATCATGGTGCGGCGGCGGAGAAATCAATCCAACGCCGGGCGTGGAATGTCTGGTCTTGGCAATCCAAGGATACACCTTGCCGCCGGGCAGATGTCCGCCCTCACCGGGTTTCGCGCCCTGTGCCATCTTTATCTGGATTTCCTGTGCACTGTTTAAATACTCACTGGTTACACCGAACCGGCCGGAAGCAACCTGTTTGATCGCGGAACAACGGTTCAATCCGTCTGCGCCTACGGTTAGTCTTTCCTTATCTTCACCACCCTCACCGGAATTAGACTTACCGTGAAGACGGTTCATGGCAATGGCCATTGTCTCATGTGCCTCTTTGGAAATAGAACCATAGGACATGGCACCGGTTTTGAATCTTGTGACAATCGTGTCAACACTCTCCACTTCCTCGATTGGCACGGGTTTCTTCGCATAATTGAAATCCATCAGGCCACGCAGATTCTTAATGCTCTCTTCATTATTGACTGCAGCGGTATACTGCTTAAACATCTCATAATCACCGCGTCTTGTTGACTCCTGCAACAAATGGATGGTCTCCGGATTATAGAGATGTTCATCCGCACCGCTCCTCATCTGATGATGTCCCGGATTGTCCAGTGTCAGGTCTGTAGATAGACCAAGTGGGTCAAAAGCCATGGAATGAAGTGTATCCACTTCCTTTTCAATATCCTTTAAGGTAATACCACCCACCCGGCATACTGTATTGGTAAAATATTTGTTGATTACTTCTTTATCAATGCCGATTGCCTCAAAGATTTTTGATCCCTGATAGGACTGGATCGTAGAAATACCCATCTTGGAAGCAATCTTAACAATACCATGTAAAATCGCATCATTATAATCATTAACTGCCGCATAGTAATCCTTGTCCAGCATATGGTTGTCAATCAGCTCCTTGATGCTCTCCTGTGCCAGATAAGGATTGATGGCAGAAGCACCAAAGCCTAACAATGTTGCAAAATGATGAACCTCACGAGGCTCTGCAGACTCTAGGATAATGTCCATGCTGGTTCTCTTCTTCGTGCTTACCAGATGCTGCTGTAATGCAGATACGGCGAGCAGTGACGGAATAGCCACACGGTTCTCGTCCACACCACGATCGGACAGGATAATAATATTGGCACCGTCACGGTAGGCTCTGTCCACCTCAACGAACAGTCTGTCAATCGCTTTTTCCAGACTCGTATTCTTATAATAGGTGATCGGAACCACTTCAACCTTAAATCCCTCTGCCCTCATATTCTTGATTTTCAGAAGGTCAGTGCTGGTCAGGATCGGGTTGTGCACTCTGAGCATATTGCAGTTTTCAGGCATCTCCTCCAGTAAGTTGCCATCACTGCCCAGATATACGGTAGTAGAAGTGACCACTTCCTCACGGATCGCATCAATCGGCGGATTGGTAACCTGTGCAAAAAGCTGCTTGAAATAATGGAACAGTGGGTGATGAGCCTTGGATAATACCGGGATCGGTGTATCCACACCCATAGCTGCTATGGCTTCTGCACCGTTCTTCGCCATCGGCAGAATGCTGGATTTCAATTCCTCGTAAGTATAGCCAAATGCCTTCTGCATACGCTGCCGCTCTTCATAAGTAAACTCCGGCACACGCTGGTTCGGAATCTTTAAGTCCTTTAAAGCTACCAGCTGGCTGTCCAGCCATTCACCGTAGGGCTGTGCAGAGGCATATTTTTCTTTAATCTCATCATCATCGATGACTCTGCCCTGTACCGTATCGACCAGAAGCATTTTACCGGGATGCAGCCTCTCTTTTTCCACAATCTTAGAGGGATCAATGTCTAAGACACCCACCTCTGAAGACAAAATCAATATATCGTCATCCGTAATCATGTAGCGTGATGGACGTAGACCGTTACGGTCAAGCACTGCACCCATAATATCTCCGTCAGAGAAAAGAATGGAAGCCGGGCCATCCCATGGCTCCATCATAGTTGCATAATATTGATAAAAATCCTTCTTCTTCTGGGTCATGGTCTTATTATTCTCCCATGGCTCCGGAATAGTGATCATGACAGCCAAAGGAAGCGGCATGCCGCTCATCACAAGGAATTCCAGGGTATTGTCTAACATAGCCGAGTCGGAACCGGAAGCATTGATAGCCGGCAGTATCTTATGCATCTGTCCTTCCAGATGCTCAGACTCCATATTTTCTTCACGGGCCTGCATCTTATCGGCATTACCGCGAATTGTATTGATTTCTCCGTTATGCACGATAAAACGGTTCGGATGAGCACGTTCCCAGCTTGGATTGGTATTCGTCGAAAAACGGGAATGTACGATAGCTATCGCAGACTCATAGTCCTTATCCTGTAAATCGGAAAAGAACGTACGGAGCTGTCCCACCAGAAACATACCTTTGTATACAATCGTTCTGCTGGACAATGACACTACATAGGTCACATCCGTGGACTGTTCAAAGGTTCTTCTTAAGATATAGAGCTTTCTGTCAAAATCAAGCCCCTTCTCTACATTCGCAGGCTTCTTAATAAAAGCCTGCATGATGCATGGCATACATTCTACTGCCTTATGTCCTAAAACGGAGGGAACTGTTGGAACTGTACGCCATCCGAGGAACTGCAGTCCCTCCTTGTCAGCGATGATCTCAAACATCTTCTTCGCCTGATTACGCTGCAATTCATCCTGCGGAAAAAAGAAAGTACCCACACCATACTCTCGCTCTTCTCCGATATCAAACCCTAATTCTTTGGTTACCTTTACCATGAACTTATGCGGCATCTGCGTTAATATACCTACACCATCACCGGTCTTACCTTCCGCATCTTTACCTGCTCTATGTTCCAGGTTTTCTACAATCTTCAAAGCATTTTCTACGATCTCACGGCTTTTTAGTCCCTTGATGTTCACGCAGGCGCCGATACCACAGTTATCGTGTTCAAATTCCGCACGGTATAGCGGTGCCTGTGGAACTGTCATTTTCGCGTCAAACATGGCTTATCCTCCTGAATTACTACTTTTTTCTGCTTATACACGAAGAAAGGTCGCAAAGGGAGCTACATTGCGCTCCTTTGCGACCTGCACCTATACTATACAACAGTTTTATCTACTTGTAAACATGAACTTTTCTATAAACTGTCAGATAATTTGTCAATTCATTGATTTCTTAATTATTTTCTGACTTCTTGTTTCTATTTTTTCTCTCATTACTATTATTTAATACAATTTACATTTTAAGATACGTTTTCTTATTGAATACTTTTTTTCAAATGATATATTTTTCTAAGACAGATCAGACACAGAACTGAAATTGTCAACAAAACAACACAATTATCCATCCGAAAAATCATCTCCTGCAATCCCGGTACAAAGGCTACGGAATATACTGCAATATTTGCCAGCCCATGAAACAACACCGGCACAAGAAAGCGACCCGTTTCTTCATATACGTATGCCATAAGAATCCCCATAAGAGTTCCATAAATTCCCTGCACAAGATTACCGTGGTACACGCCAAAGAAAAAACCGGACAGGACAATGGCTATCCGGGCC
>JALETS010000094.1 GCA_022781395.1 Lachnospiraceae bacterium
ATCAGACGCTTCTGCCGGGTAAGGCAGAGTTGATCAGTCTGCATACAGCACAGGAAATATGGGATGCCATCTATCTGTTGAAGGTGCGGGGCGCTCCGGCCATCGGCGTGGCAGCAGCCTTTGGCATCTATCTGCTGGCAAAGCAGATCCATACAGAGGATTATGAAACTTTCTATCAGGAATTCAAAAAACAGAAGGATTATCTGAATTCGGCAAGACCTACGGCAGTTAACCTGTCATGGGCGTTAAACAGGATGGAACAGGTGTGTGTGCGGAATCAAAATCTGCCGGTGGCTGAAATCCTGGCGAAGCTGAAAGAAGAAGCTGTCCGGATGAAAGAGGAAGATATTCAGGTCTGTAAGGCTATCGGCGAGTACGGCCTTACACTGGTTAAGCCGGGTGACGGTATTCTGACCCATTGCAATGCCGGTCAGCTTGCAACCTGTAAGTATGGTACGGCTACTGCACCTATTTACCTGGGGCAGGAACGAGGCTATCATTTCCGGGTGTTTGCGGATGAGACCAGACCGCTTCTGCAAGGGGCACGACTGACGGCCTATGAACTGCACTCCTCAGGTGTGGACGTGACCCTGATCTGTGACAATATGTCTGCCACTGTAATGAAGAATGGCTGGATCAATGCTGTTTTTGTGGGTTGTGACAGAGTGGCAGCAAACGGGGATACGGCGAATAAAATCGGTACCTCGGTGGTAGCAACGGTGGCGAAACGGTACAATGTACCCGTCTATATCTGTGCACCCACATCTACTATTGATATGCAGACAGCTACCGGTGCGGATATTACGATTGAACAAAGACCGGCTCATGAAGTAACGGATATGTGGTATGAGAAACCCATGGCACCTGCGGGTGTGAAGGTGTTCAATCCGGCATTTGATGTGACAGACCATGATCTGATCGCAGGAATCGTGACAGAGTATGGTATTGCCAGAGAGCCTTATACAGAGTCCCTACGGGAGATTTTTGAGAAGAAGGCAGGCGGACAGGCTTATCAGGCATAATGCTTCGAGTGGAGGAAACTATGGATTATATGACAGAGAAACAGGCGAAAAAGGCCATTATAGATATCGGGCAGCGGATGTATGTACGCAACTTTGTGGCTGCCAATGACGGCAATATCTCCATTAAGACGGGAGAGAATGAAGTATGGGCAACGCCAACCGGTGTGTCTAAAGGCTACATGAAGAAGAAAATGCTTGTGAAAGTGGACTTAGACGGTAATGTACTGGAGGGAAGCTATAAACCATCTTCAGAATTAAAGATGCATCTTCGTGCCTATCGGGAAAACTCCGATATCCGGTCAGTCTGCCATGCCCATCCGCCCATCTGTACCTGCTTCGCCATTGCGGGGATTCCGCTTGATACGCCGGTTCTGGCAGAAGCAATCATTACTCTGGGGGATGTGCCTATCGCGCCCTATGCAGAGCTTGGCAGCAAGGAAGTACCGGAGGTTATTGCACCTTATTGCCATACTCATAATGGTATTCTTCTGGCTAATCATGGGGCCGTTACCTGGGCAGAGGATGCGTACAGTGCCTATTACCGGTTAGAATCCATGGAATATTATGCCAATATACTGCTTATTACAGATAAAATACTGGGAAAACAGAATCTTTTATCTGAGGAACAGATTAATGCCCTGCTTGCCATGCGCGATAAGTTCGGTGTGAAGATGGGCGGTGTGCCGAGGAAAGGTTCTAAACAATGAACAGGAGGAAGCCATGAAATTATCCGATCTTACAGCTTATAACCCGATAACTATACAGTGTCATGATAATCCGGATGCAGATGCCATAGCCTCCGGGTATGCACTGTATATCTATTTTCAGAGCATAGGAAAAGAGGTACGTTTTATCTATTGCGGCAGGAACAGAATACAGAAGCCTAATATGCTGCTGATGCTGGAGCATTTGAACATACCAATATCTTATATAGAGGATACCCGATCCTTTTTGGAGAAGGAGCCTGGCGGACAGGTGCAGGGATTACTGATTACCACAGACTGCCAGTACGGAGCGGGTAATGTCACATGTCTTCCGGCGGAAAATGTAGCAATCATTGACCATCATCAGGTGGAGATCAGGGATGTGGAGAAGAGTGAGATCAATCCCCACTTGGGCAGTTGTTCTACTCTGGTCTGGAGTATGCTTCGGGAAGCAGGGTATGAGATTCAGGACACGAAACTGGGGACAGCGCTGTATTATGGGCTTTATACGGATACGAATCAGTTTTCCGAGATTTATAATCCGTTAGATATGGATATGCGGGAGGCACTTCCCTATGAAAAGTCGCTGATTACACTATTCCGCAACTCTAATCTGTCTCTGCATGAAATGGAGATTGCCGGGGTGGCTATGATACGGAATATATATAATGATGATTACAAGTATGGTATTATCAAGGCGCAGCCCTGTGATCCGAATATTCTGGGCCTGATCAGTGATTTCCTGAATCAGGTGGCAGAGGTAAACTGCTGTGTGGTTTACAATGAATTGAAGGATGGGTATAAATTCTCTGTGCGAAGCTGCGTAAAGGAAGTGCAGGCCAATGAACTGGCTGCTTTTCTGGCAGAGGGCGTAGGCTCCGGCGGCGGGCATCGGGAGAAAGCCGGTGGCTTTATCAATAAGGTACTTTATGAGGAAAAGTATCCTACCTTGCACTCGGAGGCCTTTTTCAGTGAGAGGCTGAATGATTACTTCGACCATTGTCAGATCATCTATGCGAAGGATTACGATATGGGCATCACCGGTATGAAGTCTTATGTGAAGAAGCAGGTGCCCTTAGGCTATGTGGACGCCACTGATGTGCTTCCTGTGGGAACACCGATCACTATCCGTACGTTGGAGGGCGATGTGGATATGGTGGTGGAAGAGGATCTGGTTATCATGATCGGCATTAAGGGAGAGGTCTATCCTAATCTCAGAGAGAAATTTAAGAGAACCTATGAAGCTACACAGAAGCCGTATGGCCAGGAGAAAGGTCATATACATGATAATTTAATATACGAACCGACGATCCACAATCGTGCCACAGGGGAAGTACTGAAGCTTACCGATTATGCGAAAATCTGTATTGCCAGCGGGGGAACCCATATTCATGCGAAGGAATTGACCGGGAGGGTTAAAGTATTTACGGCATGGGATGAGGAGAAATATATGCTGGGCAAAGAAGGAGATTATCTGGCGGTACGGTGTGATGATAGGCACGATATTTATGTGGTAGAACGGGATATCTTCTTTAAGACGTATGAGGAAATCGGGGAGCATGCGTAATTGACTATGTGCCTCCGCTCCAAAGTTGGCAGGTTGAGAACTTTAAGCCTCCCGGCAGCGAGTGGGCTTACAGGATAGGATAGGCCGTAGAATAGGCCGTAGAATAAGAGAATTTTTTCTTCCTATTTTATCCTGCCTATGGTAAGATATAGAAAGAGTGTAAGAGGGCAGGAGGAGAACCTTATCGATGAGTGAGAATGAGAAGAATATGACAGCAGAGGACACAGAAAACAAGGAAGTAGTCTCCAGGAACTTTATCGAGCAGATCATTGAGAAGGACCTGGCAGAGGGTGTTTACGATACCGTACACACCAGATTTCCACCGGAACCTAACGGGTATCTGCATATCGGACATGCCAAGAGCATTTTACTGAATTATGGACTGGCAACCGAGTATGGCGGTAAATTTAATATGCGTTTTGATGACACCAATCCCACCAAGGAAAAGAGCGAGTTTGTAGAGTCCATCAAGGCGGACGTACAGTGGCTTGGTGCCGATTATGAGGATAGATTGTTTTTTGCATCCAATTACTTTGAACAGATGTACGAGGGTGCTATTAAGCTGATTAAGAAAGGAAAGGCATATGTCTCCGATCTGACTGCGGATGAGATGAGAGAGTACCGCGGTACCCTGACCGAGCCGGGTAAGAATGACCCAAACAGGGACAGAAGCGTAGAAGAGAATTTACGGTTGTTCCAGGAGATGAAGGAAGGCAAATATGCCGATGGAGAGAAGACCCTTCGTGCCAAAATTGATATGACTTCTCCGAATATCAATATGCGTGATCCGATTCTGTATCGTGTGGCACATCTGTCCCACCAGAACACAGGGGATAAATGGTGTATCTACCCGATGTATGACTATGCGCATCCCATTGAGGATGCAATCGAGGGGATTACCCATTCTATCTGTACGTTGGAATTCGAGGATCACAGACCATTGTATAACTGGGTGGTAACGGAGCTGGAGTATCCGCATCCACCGAAGCAGATAGAGTTTGCCAAGATGTATCTGACCAATGTGGTTACCGGCAAGCGGTATATTAAGAAATTGGTGGAAGATGGCATTGTAGACGGTTGGGATGATCCCAGACTGGTTTCTATTGCAGCACTGCGCAGGCGCGGTTTCACACCGGAATCCATTAAGATGTTTGTAGATTTGTGCGGTGTTTCCAAAGCTAATTCTTCTGCGGAATATTCGATGCTGGAGTACTGTATCAGAGAGGATCTGAAGATGAAGCGCTCCCGTGTGATGGCAGTGCTTGATCCGATTAAATTAGTGATTGATAACTATCCGGAGGACCGGACGGAAATGCTTGAAGTGGTCAATAATCCGGAAAATGAATCTCTTGGTAAAAGGGAAGTACCCTTCGGAAGAGAACTATATATTGACAGAGAAGATTTCATGGAAGAGCCGCCTAAGAAGTATTTCCGGCTATTCCCGGGCAATGAGGTTCGTCTCATGAGCGCCTATTTCGTGAAATGTGTAAGTTATGAGAAGGATACAGACGGCAATGTGACAGTTGTGCATTGTACGTATGATCCGGCTTCCAAGGGCGGTAACAGCCCGGACGGACGTAAGGTAAAGGGAACGATTCACTGGGTATCCGCAACAGAGGCTGTAAAGGCAGAAGTCAGATTATATGAGAATATAATCGACGAAGAAAAGGGCGTTTATAATGAGGATGGCAGTCTGAATCTGAATCCCAATTCCCTGACTGTGTTAAAAGAATGTTATATCGAGCCTTCTGTCAAAGATGCCAAAGCATATGACAGTTTCCAGTTTGTCAGACAGGGATTTTTCTGCGTAGATTGCAAAGACAGCAAGCCGGGAGCACTTGTTTTCAACAGAATTGTATCTTTAAAGAGTTCCTATGTATTGCCGAAAAAGGAAAATTAAGGTACAATAATCTATAAGGCTTTAAAACAGAGATGTATAATGGAGGATAAATAATGGGTGGTTTATTGTCGGGGTTAGAGCAGTTTGGTTTAACCAATCTGGAGAATATGGATTTATATGAAAAGCCCAAGAAAGTGGAGAAGGATGAACAGGGTAAGCCTGTACCTGTGATGCAGGAGCAGGATTTCCTGTTTGATAAATCTTTTACCTGCCCTATCTGTGACAGAGAGTTTAAATCAAGAACCGTAAAAATCGGTAAGGCTAAGCTGGCAGGAAGTGATCTGGATCTCAGACCCAGATATGAGCAGATCGACCTGTTAAAATATGATATCATCATGTGTCCTTATTGCGGATATGCGGCGTTGAGCAGATTTTTCAAATTCCTGACTTCTCCTCAGGCGAAAAATATCCAGAAAACTATTTCTGCTACTTTCAAACCGCAGAAAGAGACGAAGGAAATATATACCTATGATGAGGCACTGGAAAGGTATAAGCTTACCCTTGCCAATGC
>JALETS010000103.1 GCA_022781395.1 Lachnospiraceae bacterium
ACACAGCAGTATGTAACAGGTGAAGTTAAATTCAAGCTGTACAAAGGCAACATCATCAAAGCCGGCACTACTTCTCCGTACTCACTGTACAACGAAAGCATTGCTTCCTTCACAACCGGTGATTTGTATGATCATCATGATGCAGAAGGCTTCATTAATCTGTTCGGTTTATCCAGCAAGGTTCGCGCAATGAAGATGCAGGAAAACGGTGTTAAGCTGATTTAGTTTGCTAAAACCATAAAAGATTAAACGTGCGCCGTAAGCACACATGTAGACGAATGTCTCACAATTTTGTGGGACATTCTTTTTTTTTCATTTTCTGTATGCTATGATATGGATATGAATGCTATCACTTTACTTATTATTTATTTCGTTATTATTAATTGCATCAGCTTTATTGTCATGGGCATAGATAAACATAAGGCACAGAAACATGTCTGGCGGATTCCGGAATCCACTCTTTTTGTGCTTGCCATCATTGGAGGCAGCATCGGTTCGACTGCCGGCATGCACTTTTTCCATCACAAGACCAGACACTGGTATTTTCTGTACGGAATGCCTGCCATTCTGATCGTGCAGATCCTTCTGGTACTTGCCCTTGTGTTCTCACCCATTGAATTTCTGGTAATGTAGCAAAGGAAGGTATGATTTATGCATATCGCAGTATGTGATGACAACGTAGCAGACAGAAAACAGATGGAACGTTTATTACAGCGTGCCTCTGATCGGAGAATTCATACAACCGGTGTCTTTTACATTGATTCCTACGGTAATGTGGAGGCTGTTATGCGCTCTCCCATGCTGTATGACGTCTTTTTCATTGATATGACCACCGGCCCCGTGAACGGCTTTCAGCTTGCGCGCAAACTGATTGATGCCGGTGTGACGGCACCTATTGTTCTATGCATCTCTACCATCGACTATCGTGCCATCATTGATGCGGCTATCGCAGAAGTACCTGATGATGGCGTTGAAAACTCCAGCCATGAAATTCTGCGCAGACAGCTTCAGACGCAGATCCATTTTCTGCAAAAGGATATTAGAGTTGCAGAACTGGACAAAATGCTTGATTATGCCATTGACGTAAAATCTAAGACAATCCCCACCATAGAGCTTCGCGGAGAAAAAGATACCCTATATGTCTATGAGGACGAAATCCTGTATGCGGAAAAGGCAGGGAATTATGCCCACGTGGTACTGACGGAAGCACGAACCGTTGACCTTCTGGGGTCTGTTCAAAACTTTTATTCTCAGGTAACAGGCTTTGAACATTTTATCCCCATCTCAGAAAAGGTGCTTATCAATATTGCCCATGTAACCAGATTTTCCCTGGTAAAAGTTATGATGCGGGACAGCCACAGCTTCGCGGTATCTCCTTTTACTGTTTCTGCATTAAAAAAGGCGCTTGATAACTATCAAAGCGCCAATTAGATTAAACATATTCCCGATATAGGCAGTCAGAACCGCCTTGCAGGAGTGTTACCCTGCTAAAGTGTCACAATAATGCCACCATCATTGGCATACATACTGCTGATGCCCGCTGTGTCCATGATGACCACATCACGGTAGGAAGCCCTCTTTTCCATCAGTCTGCGCATATATTCCGCACGTTCCGGACAGTTACAATGGGTAATCATCAGTGTTCTTTCCTGCGGGTTCTTCACATCTGCCACAAAATGATCTGCCATTTTGGCTAGTGCCTTATTGATACCGATCGCCTGTCCTCTCTGCTCAATTACTCCAAGATTACCCACCATGACAGGTTTAATATTCAACGTAGATGCCACCAACGCCTTTACGCCGCTGAGTCTTCCATTCTTGCGCAGCGTCTCCAGATTGTCCAATACGAAATAAGTACGCATCTGACGCTTGAACTTTTCCACTTTATCAACTGTCTCTTCGAAGGACAAACCTGCTTCTTTATATTCCATGATCTTCATGGCAATCTGCGTCTCACCACAGCTTGCAGACTCCGAATCTACCACGTGGATTTTCTTGCTTCCGTACTTCTCTTCATATAGTTTCTTCCCGAGTTCTGCACTGTTATAGCTGCCGCTCAAATGAGAAGACAATGTAACAACATAGATTTCCTCTGCCTCATCATGGTATGCTTCCCTGAAAAGCTCCGGTGAAGGACAATTGGATTTGGGACAGGTCGGGCATGCAGCGACCTTTGCCAAAAATTCTTTCTGATTAAAGCTTTCGTCATCTAATATCTGATAGTCTCCCACTTCCAGACCAAGGGGAATACTTTGAAATCTACTATCTTTTTTATACTGTTCCGGCAGCTCGCAACAGCTGTCCACTACAATTTTGTAACTCATAAAGCCTCCGCAACTATTCTACATAGTTTTCATTACCACATATGATAACATAGGTGGTTACACCTTGTAAATAGTATTTGCGGAATTCTCTGACAAGATGTACAATTACAATATGATAGCATTAAGAATAACCAACGTAAAACAATTTATGGGAAAACTGCTGACCGGAGAAGATTTTGATTCTTTTCTCTTAGAAGAAGCATCGATCCGTACCTACAACACTTTTATCATAGACGGCCATCAGAACAGGGATTTCTACAGTACAGAAGAATGGGAGGATAAACAGATCCGCCCCTACGACTTTTCCTGCTGGAAGGCCATGCGGCCTATCTGCTTTGAGCTTATTAAAGGCAAGCACACACCTGCTGCGTTCCACTTTGTGCTGCACCTGATGCCGGAATATATGGCATCCATTCTGTCCGGCGGTGATACTGCGGTAACTCCGCAACAGATTAAGGCTTTTGTGCTGAATATCAGATATGACGGAACTGCTCTTACTTTAGTAACAGGCACTGCATTCCATACTTTCCTGCCGGATAAGACTCCGGACAGCTTATGGGATCAGGCGATCAGGCAATTTCTGACAAAAAGAGAGATAGCATACGAGGAATTGTAATTTCTCTATGCTATCTCTTTCTGTATCATCTCATCATATAGAGAGATGTATCATGTTGTCTCCATAGGTACACGCGACATCCACTACTGCCATTATCATGGCGAATAACAGAACCGCACCCAGCATCAGTACTGCCGGGAAATCATATTGGAACTGCTCTCCGCTATTCCGGCTCTTATAATTCTCCACCAGGATTTCCGTTCCCAACAGAATCAGGCAGACGGGCCAGCAGCGGAATATGATATGATAAGGCAGTTGTGGTACAAAGATGTGTATCAAAAACAGAATTCCGTAACATATCAGCGTAATTCCGAAGGTTACGGATCCGACTCTTCTTCGTTGTTCCATACTAATTCTCCCTCTTACCACGAAGCATTACAACGCCACCCCAGATAATGGCAATACCGATCAGGAATCTCGGCACTTCATCTCTGACAAAATAGTAGATTGTACTAAGGTACTCATTATCCCAGCCAATGGCCTCACACAGCAGATTGAATCCGATATCCAGCATCATGAACACACCCAGAACGATAAGCACAGCTGCCACAATCTGACGGTATTTTCCAACCAGCTTATTTTTGATAGAATCAATCCCGTCAAACCCAAACAGATAGTTATCTTCTAAGGCTGCAAAAGATTCATCATCCATGGTTCTGATATTATTGGCATGGAAGAAGCTGTATATGTAGATTGTAACCGGTATTACCGCGAGCGAATCCATACAGATAATGGAAACCACCGCTACAGTCAGCATAAATCCCAGCATCAGGCTTAATCCCATCTTCATAAATCCCATATACATCTCTCCTGCTCCCGGCAGAAAAGAAAATACAAACACCCAAAATCTACTCTTCTTATTTTTCATGATATTAACCTCCATATTTCAAAATTATTCTTAAAAAAGATCTGAAAAGCTTCTATTCCAGAAGTAATATTTTCCAGCCATTCTTTTCTGGATTGGGCTTTTTCCTGCTTTTCCTGATAATCAGCCCAGTTGGCATCTATTTTTTCCTGCCGTTTTTGTGCCTTTGCTTCCAGAGGCTCCTGCCTGGATTCCTCTGTTTCCTGTTCTATCATCCAGCCCGGTCGGAAGGTTGCTATCTGTGCATTACCTGCCGGCATGAGAACCAGCAGGAAGATAGCCGCTGCCATGGCAATCAATACCTGAGCCCGATAGGTAAATACCTGTCTTTTTCGGGACCTCTGTTTCTCTGTGCGGATATGCGTCAGCACTTCATTTTTCAAATGAACCGGTGCCTGCAGCATTTCCCCATTCTCAACCTCTCCGATCATTTTCATCAGTTCCTCATCACTGAATCCGCGAGAAGAGGCTTCCTGTTTTCTATGCAGTTTTTCTTTTTCATCTTGTAAATTATGTATCATGCACCCTTCTCCTTTCCATACAGTTTACGCAGCATTGACCTTGCGCGGTATATCTGTGTCTGTACTGTCTTCAGCTTCATACCTCTTTGAAGCGCGATCTCACCGGCATCCATCTCATCATAGTAATATGCTTTGGCAATCTCATCATAAGGCGGCTTTAGTGACTGACACCTTGCTAACAGCGTGGCCTTGACTTCATCCTCCAGGCAGATACTCTCCGGTGTCCCACGCGCATCCGGCATCCGGCTATCCTCCAGACCTGCGTCCTCCGTTGGAATCATCCGCCTGCCCGCACTGTTTAGGTAATCCAGGCACTTATTAGTCGCTATCCTGCAGATCCACGCTTTCTCATACTGCCCATCAAATTCTGACAGATGCTTATATGCCGATAAGAATGTCTCCTGCGACAGATCTTCGGAGGCAAAATAGTCCGATGTCATTTTATAGCATATTGAAAAAACTAGATTTCCATAAGAATCAATCAGCGCTGATAATTGTTCTTCCCGGGATTGCTTACATTCCATGGGATCTATCTGCCCCCTTTCTTTCTCACTTCACTCATTATAACGGACCAACTTTTCATTTATCTTCAGATTTTCTTATTTTTTTCATAAATTTATAATGAAGTATTCTTAAATCTCTGCAATTACCTATTTTTTAGGCTTTGGTTTAAATACCAGACTGGCCAGATATCCAAACACAAGCGCTGCACAGCATCCCACCGCACCGGTCTTGAAGCCTCCCTGGAACAATCCGATAAAGCCGCTTTGTGACACAGCTTCTTTGACACCTTTCATCAGGATATTGCCGTAGCCTAAAAGCGGTACACTGGCGCCTGCCCCCGCGAATTCCACAAACGGCTCATACCAGCCAAAAAAACTGATAACCGCACCGACACACACTAATAATACCATAATCCGCCCCGGCAATAACTTCGTTTTCTCCATCAGTATCTGTACGAGAGCACAGATCAATCCACCAACCCAGAAAGCATTGAAATAATCCATATTTACCTCCATTTCCTAAATCTAACGCAAAAACAGGAAGATCCATTTAAGTTCTAAATGTTTCTCCCTGTTATTCTTTGTGTTTTTGTTGATTTTATACAAATATTATCAATTGACTATCTGTTCGGCTATTGCTGTCACAATTTCCCGAATGGATAATCCTTCACAATCCATTGTGATATCCGCATACTGCCCATACATAGGAATTCTCTCTGCATAAAGTGCTGCCAGATCCTGTCCTTCCCGAAGCGTAACGCCCCTCTCAGCAAGATCCCCAAGCCGCTCTGTAATTGCTTCCAAAGAAAGCTTCAGATACACTATTATACCAATCTGTTTGAAATGCTCCATCGCCCTGCTGCCGTAAATGACACTGCCACCGGTAGCTATGACTGTATAATCAGTTTCAAT
>JALETS010000126.1 GCA_022781395.1 Lachnospiraceae bacterium
GACTATCTCTCGATGCTGATAGATGCCTGTTATGACAGGCAGGATGCGTCTGTCATGAAGGCAATGCTCCTGGGAGAAAAGGGTACCTTGGATAAGGACATTAAAAGTCTGTATCAGCAGAACGGCATGATCCATATCCTAAGCCTTAGCGGGTTGCATTTATCCATTATGGGAATGGGCTTGCATAAGCTACTGAAAAAATTGAGAATTCCCATAGTGGTTAACATAATTCTGTCTATTGGAATCATGTATTGTTATGGAACGATGACAGGAATGGGAATGTCCATGACCAGAGCATATATTATGTTTGCGCTGCATTTGTTTGCAGAACTGGTGGGGAGAACCTACGATATGTATACTGCTTTAATCATTGCGGCAGTAATCCTTTTGCTGCAACAGCCTCTGTATCTTCGCCACAGCGGCTTTCTGTTCAGTTTCGGTGCAGTCTGCGGAATAGGACTGCTGCTGCCTGCAGTAGAAAATAACCTTTTCACCAATAGCCGGATAGAAAAACTTCTTATGTCAGGAATATCTGTTACCATCGCCATGCTGCCGGTATATCTGTGTTTCTACTATGAGTTTCCGCCTTATTCCGTACTTATAAATCTGATCGTAATTCCCTGTATGACAGTGGTTCTGATGTGTGGTCTTTGCAGTGTGGGCCTGGCAGCATGCATACTGCTCCTTGGGATGCTTCCGGCGTATCCGGTGCATTTTATATTGGGACTGTACGAGTGGATGTGTGAGCATTGTATGCGTCTACCCGGTAACACATGGATTATCGGATGTCCTAAAGTGTGGCAGGTTGTTTTATTTCTTGGAATCATTGTCGCATTGATCCTGTGGGAGCAGAAAATCCCTAAGCTTATGTTCTGGCAGGGTATATTGTGCGCACTGTGCGTCTTTTGTGTCAGATTGCCATCTGGGCTGGAGATTACTATGGTGGATGTGGGGCAGGGCGATTGTATCTATCTGTCGGAGGATGATGGCGCAAGGTTCCTGATTGACGGTGGCAGCTCCGATCAGATTGATGTGGCAGACTATCGGATACTGCCTTTTCTGAAATATAAAGGTGTGGATCATCTGGATGCCGTGTTTATCACTCACCCGGATAGTGACCATGAGAACGGTATCCGGGCATGGCTGCAGGAATATGAGGATAGCGGCATCTCTATCGGAAAGCTGATTCTGCCTGATATAGCAGAAGAATGCAGGAATGAGGAGTACCGGGAGCTGGAAAGTCTGGCAAAAGACAATGGAGTACCACTGTACTATATCAGTTCCGGAGAAAAATTGCAGGGTAAAGAAGTTATGTTAACTTGCATGAACCCGGAACAGGGATGGCAGTCTGAGGATGCAAATGCCTATTCTGTTGTGCTGCATTTGGCTTATAGAGATTTTACCGCACTTTTTACGGGAGATCTGGAGGGAGAAGGAGAACAGAAGGTACTTGATCAGATACAGGATAGCTGTACGCTTCTGAAGGTGGCACATCATGGTTCCCGCAATTCCACATCCGAAGAGTTTCTGGAGGCAGTACAGCCGGAAATTGCCCTGATCTCAGCCGGAAAGGATAATTCCTACGGGCATCCCCATGCGGAACTGTTAGAGAGACTTGAAGAGGCCGGATGCAGCATCCTGTCCACACCGGAGTATGGTGCGATTACGGTGAAGGTTGGGAAAAAGATACAGGTGTATGGGTATAGGAGATGAGGAAAAATAATGTACGAAGGTATTGATAGTATAAAAATCAGTTGATATTTTAAGGAAAACAACATATAATATTTATACAGATATGAATCTGTTACACGAAGTGCATTAATATTTGGGCTGACCGTAAGGTCCTGGTCCACCGGCTGGCGGGGATTTACCCCGCCATTTTTACTATAATGGTAAGTTTTGGAGTTAATGAAAGAACTTAGCATATTCATAGATGAATCAGGAGACTTTGGAGAAATTACAGAGCGACCGGCATACTATCTGGTAACACTTTTGTTCCATGATCAGAAGAATGAAATCGCTTCAAATTAAGATGTTAAATTTCATTGTTGGCAGTCCAATTACATATGAGATGGCTGTGGTAAATCGAAAAGAAGCACCGGATATGATTTCGCTTTCCGGTAGATTAGGGCGTGAAATATCAAACTTCCAATGTTGAGTTTCGGAAAGCAGAACCAAAAAAATATCGTTTATTACAGGCAGCTGATTTTATTTGTAGTATGGAGTTGCTGAAAATAAAGAAAAATGAAAATAGATTGAGTAAATCAGAAAAGCAGTTTTTCTATAAGCCACAAGAATTGAAGAAGACTTTCCTCAAAGCAATTGATAAGAAGCGACTAGGGAAATAATATTTTTCATAAGGGAAAAATTAAGGGAAAAGCGAAAAATACATAGATGCCGGTTGGCAGAAAAATCTGTAAATACTGGAAAGATAGAGAAATACTCGAAATAATTCGAAGTTGTTGGAGAGAAAGAATGTTGAGTAAGAAGCGAATTTTTGTCACTATATTGATTCTATTATTTATTCTTTTCGTGTGGATTATATGGGGCAATGTCACTGTGGGTGTTACCCGTTATACCGTAACGAGTGATCGTTTGCCACATTCTTTTGATGGCTATAAAATTGCTGTTGTATCGGATCTGCATAATGCACAATTTGGAAATGATAACAGTCAGTTAGTTGAAAAGGTAAAAAAAGAACATCCGGACATGATCGCAATCACCGGAGATTTCGTTGATTCAAATAGAACAGATGTTGAAATAGCCATCCAACTGGCAAGTCAGCTGACTGAGATAGCGCCCTGTTATTATGTAACGGGTAATCATGAAGCGTGGATCGATGAGCAATATTATGAATTGGAAAAAGGACTGATCGGTGAAAATGTCGTGGTTCTTCATGATGATGTGATACAGCTGACTAAGGGGAGCGAAACGATACAGATTGCCGGGTTGGATGATCCGGATTTTACTGAGAGGGATACCTATATTCAGGATAGTATGGTTCAAACAAAAATAAGCAATCTGTCATTATTGGATGAATACTGCATATTGTTGTCACACAGGCCCGAACTGTTTGAGGAATATGTATCAGAAGAAGTGGATCTTGTGTTAAGTGGACATGCGCACGGAGGCCAATTTCGTGTGCCGTTTGTTGGAGGTATCATTGCTCCTGATCAAGGATTGTTCCCTGAATTTGATGCCGGGAAATATAGCAAGAATCATACGACCATGATCGTAAGCAGGGGTATCGGCAACAGTATCATTCCGGTTCGTATTAATAACAGACCGGAAATAGTCATTGTTGAATTGATGTGTGATTGACAAATCCGGTTTATCTGTGAAAGGTGGAGGTATTGCGTTATGAGTCGATTTACTGAATACATAGGAAGTCAGTTCGGAAATCCGAAGAGTACTTTCAGCGAAAGGAGAAATTGAACATGATACAAGAACTGAAAAATCAAAAATTTAATCAGACATATCGCCCCCAAGCGCCCGTTGAAACAGATTATGTGTTCTATTTTCAAGGAAATGGAAGACGGAGTGACTGCATCCTTCTGGCGCAATCGGATCATCAAATTACAATTCCTACCATTGGGGAGATGAAGCCGGATCGAAATGAATTACAA
>JALETS010000127.1 GCA_022781395.1 Lachnospiraceae bacterium
AGGCAGGGTGAATGATATGGCAATTTTAGTTACAGGTGGTGCCGGATATATCGGTTCCCACACAGTAGTTGAGTTACAGAATGCAGGTTATGAAGTAGTAGTAGTAGATAATCTGGCAAATTCCAGTGAGAAATCTTTACAAAGAGTCGAGAAGATTACCGGTAAACCGGTCAAATTCTATAAAGCCGATATTCTTGACAGAGAGGCTCTCAATAAGATCTTTGATCAGGAGAAGATTGATTCCTGTATTCATTTTGCGGGTCTTAAAGCAGTCGGCGAATCTGTGGCGAAACCTTGGGAATATTATGAGAATAATATTGCAGGTACTTTGACACTGGTTGATGTAATGCGTAAGCATGGTGTAAAGAATATTATCTTTTCTTCTTCTGCAACCGTATATGGAGATCCGGCAATCATTCCGATCACGGAAGAGTGCCCGAAGGGACAGTGTACCAATCCATACGGATGGACCAAGTCTATGTTAGAGCAGATTTTAACAGATATACAGAAGGCTGATCCGGAATGGAATGTTATCTTGCTTCGTTACTTCAATCCTATCGGCGCGCATAAGAGCGGAACCATTGGTGAGAATCCGAATGGAATCCCGAATAACCTGATGCCTTATATTACCCAGGTGGCAGTCGGTAAATTAAAAGAACTGGGCGTGTTCGGAAATGATTACGATACACCGGACGGAACAGGTGTGCGCGACTATATTCATGTGGTTGATCTGGCGGTAGGTCATGTGAAAGCATTGAAGAAGATTGAGGAAAAAGCAGGTCTTTGCATCTACAATCTGGGTACCGGAACAGGTTACAGCGTACTGGACATCGTGAAGAACTTTGAAGAAGCGACGGGAATCAAGATTCCTTATGTGATTAAGGATAGAAGACCCGGTGATATTGCTACCTGTTATTCCAATGCTGAGAAAGCTAAGAGAGAGCTTGGCTGGGAAGCACAGTATGGCATCAAGGAGATGTGTGCAGATTCCTGGAGATGGCAGAGTAATAATCCTAACGGTTACGATGACTGATCCTCTCATACAGCTATAGAATAAGACCAAAAGTTATACAAATCGACGATTTTGTTTATTGTTTTTTATATAGTGAAATCATAAAATGGACATGATTATTTATGTCCGTTTTTCTTTTATATAATGTAGAAACGGAATTTGAATCCGGATTTATTGTGTGTGATATACAGTTGATAAAGGAGGCAGTTACATGAGTAAAGAAAAGAAGCAGGGGAAGGATTCTAATATCATGATAAAGGTTTCCAGCTTTATTGTTGATAAGCGGAACCTGTTCTTTCTGATATATATGATATTGATTATCTTCTGCGCTTTTTCAAGAAACTGGGTCAAGGTGGAAAATTCTCTTTCGGCGTACTTACCCGATACCACAGAGACCAGCCAGGGCCTTGACTTGATGGAGGAACAGTTTGTTACATACGGAACAGCTAAATTCATGGTTTCCAATATTACATATGAGGAGGCAGAGAAGCTTGCAGATGAGATTGAGGAGATGGATTCTGTGGCAATGCTTTCGTTTGATAATACGCAAGACCATTATAATAATTTCTCGGCTTTGTATGATGTGACGTTTGCCTATGATGAAAAGGATGATAAGTGTCTGACGGCTTTAGAGGAACTGAAAGACTACCTGTCGGATTATGATATCTATGTATCCACAACATTGGGAGATCAGGCGTCTGAGACCATTGCTTCTGAAATGAATGTTATTATCGTACTGGTTGCCATCATAGTGGTGGCGGTGCTGCTCTTAACTTCCCAGACCTGGGCGGAAGTGCCGGTACTGCTTCTTACCTTTGTCTCGGCAGCGATTGTAAGTATGGGAACGAATTTTATCTTCGGTACGATCTCTTTCGTGTCAAACTCGGTAACGGTAGTACTGCAGCTCGCGCTGTCCATTGATTATGCTATTATTTTGTGTAACAGATATAAGGAAGAGCATGCAACGCTTCCAATCAGAGATGCGGCGATTATCTCACTTAGCAAAGCCATTCCGGAGATATCCTCTTCCAGTCTGACGACCATAGGCGGTCTGATCGCCATGATGTTTATGCAGTTTGGAATCGGCCGGGATATGGCGTTGTGTCTGATCAAGGCAATTCTCCTAAGTCTGATGTCGGTATTCTTATTGATGCCGGGGCTTCTGGTGGTATTCGGCAATCTGATGGATAAGACGGTACATAAGAATCTGATTCCGAAGATACCTTTTGTAGGTAAATTTGCTTATAAGGCAAGATTTGTGATACCGCCTGTTTTCGTGGTGGCTCTTGTAGTTTTCTATATTTTGCAGAAAAACTGTCCGTATGTGTATGGATACAGCACGCTGGAAACGCCGATTCTGAATCAGTATCAGATTGCGGATAATATGATAGAGGAAAGCTTTGGGGACACAAATTTCGTGGCATTGATCGTTCCGGCAGGCAATTACGAGAAGGAAGGAGAGATGCTGGCTGAGCTGGATGCCATGGATGAGGTGGACTATTCCGTGGGCTTATCCAATACGGAGGCTATGG
>JALETS010000133.1 GCA_022781395.1 Lachnospiraceae bacterium
TTTTTGTTTATTTTTCTTCTTCGTTGTTTCTATTGATAATCATGGATGCAATACCGCATGCAATTCCGGATACACTGTAAATAACTGCTGCAGTCCACCAAAGATTACCGACAAATCCGCAAATCAAGAAGATAATCGTTGCAATCATCATCAAGCAGCCGCACACGATGCCGGTCAGTTTATCGTTTTTATAGGTAACAGAATTGGTATCATGCATTAAATTATAATGTTTAATATTATATTTGCTGCTCTGTGTACCTGCATAGACAAACAGGGTAACGGCAATCGTAACAAAGAATAGGAATAAAACACCTATTAATTCTTCTGTCTGAATATTTCCTAAGGTAGAAGGCAGTACAGCGCAAAGTCCCATCATGGAAATCAATCCGATAAAGATAAGAACAATACCTGTGGTAATCAATACGACAAATTTCTGATGAAATTTCTCTTTTTCTTCTTCCGTATAGAAATTCTCAATGACAGGATTTTTCTTGGAAAAATGATCATTCTGTAATCCGGTCATTACAAAGATAGCTACAGCAATCGCAACAAAAATGAAAAATATCATAGTAGCCAGATATTCCATCTTCTCTATCTTCGGAAAAACAGATACAAGGAATAGCATCAGTGTTAATCCGGATAAAATCAGGCTAACACCGGTTGTTATCTGTCTGCTGCTTTTGTTGTGATGTTCATCATAGTGTGCTTTATCCTCTACATACTGGGTATTAATATCTTTCTGAACCAGATCATCTAAAGAACAATGAAATATACCGGATATCTGTAATAATTTATCCATTTCAGGATAAGTAGTATCCGATTCCCATTTGGAAACTGATTGTCTGGATACTTCCAACATCTCAGCTAACTGTTCCTGTGTAATATTAGATTTTTTCCTTAAAAATTGTAAATTTTCTCCTAAACTCATAAATTCCCTCATTTCCACTGTATTTTCTATTATTATATCTGTCGCGATTCAGGATAGATAACAGAATACAGTTATTATTATAATACTTTATAACGGCCGTGTGTACTTTTTTGTGTTTCAGTACGTAGTTAATTGTATGAGATAACTGATGTAAAGACTATCAATTTGATGTTGCTTTTGAATATTTTCATGTAAACAACAGGTTGCATCACGTGTAAAATCAAGGAATTTAGGAATTTTCTGCAAAATGCTTCCGATAATTTTAACAGTATAAAAATTTGGAAAAAAGAAATATAATATGATATAATGAGCACAAGAGAATAACAAGAAAGATTGAATAGAATGAAGACAATGAGGCCTTTTAAATAAAGGCCTTTTTATTTTGCATAAATAATAGTAATTTTATAGGATTTATAGGAGAAAAGAAAATTATGGAAAAAAATGATATCAGGTACATTACTTATTTAAACATTTTAAAAGAGGAATTAGTTCCGGCAATGGGTTGTACGGAGCCGATTGCTATAGCTTATGCTGCCGCAAAAGCAGGACAAGTACTTGGAAAAATGCCTGAGCATGTGGTTGTTGAGGCCAGCGGGAGTATTATCAAAAATGTAAAAAGTGTTATCGTTCCCAATACAGAAAATTTGAAAGGTATTCCGGCAGCAGCTATAGCGGGAATTGTAGCAGGAGATCCTGAAAAAAAATTGGAAGTTTTGGCAGAGATAGATGAAAAAGCAAAAAAGAAAATTAAAGAAGAAATGGAAGAAATCCAAGTAGAGACAAAACATATTGAAACAGGACATGTTTTTGATCTTGCTGTTACAGAATATGCGGGAGATTCTTATGTAAAAGTGAGAATTGCCGATCATCATACAAATATCGTATTGATTGAAAAGAATCATGAAACTCTTTATTCACGGGAAGAGATGTTATCTGAAAATGAAAAATCGGATACAGACAGAAGCCTTTTAAATATGAAAGATATATGGGATTTTGTCAATAGTGTAGATGTTAAGGATGTCAGTAAGATACTGGATCAACAGATTCTGTGTAATTCTGCGATTGCTGAAGAAGGTTTGCTGGGTGATTATGGTGCCAATATCGGAAGTGTTTTATTAAAAGCACATGTAAATGATGTCAGTAATAGGGCAAAAGCCAAGGCGGCAGCCGGATCGGATGCCCGCATGAATGGCTGTGAGCTTCCGGTTATCATTAATTCCGGTAGTGGTAATCAAGGTATTACCTGTTCCGTTCCTTTGATAGAATATGCGAAAGAACTGCAGTCCGGAAAGGAAAAATTATATAGAGCCTTAGTGTTATCGAATTTGGTTGCTATACATGAAAAAACAGGGATAGGTACACTTTCTGCATATTGTGGTGCAGTCAGTGCCGGAGCCGGAGCCGGTGCCGGGATTGCTTATTTGTGTGGAGGAGATTATGAAGCTGTTATTCATACAGTAGTGAATGCACTTGCTATTGTGTCAGGAATTGTATGTGATGGAGCAAAAGCATCCTGCGCAGCTAAAATAGCTTCCTCTGTAGATGCCGGAATTCTGGGATATGAGATGTTCAAAAACGGACAGGAATTCAAAGGCGGAGATGGTATTGTAATGCATGATATAGAGTCTACTATAGAAGGAATAGGAAAATTAGGTAAAGATGGCATGCGGGAAACCAATGAAGAAATTATACGATTGATGATTGCAAATTAACATATAAAAATGCCCTATATGCTTTTATAAAAGCACCGGCATACATAGGCAGAATATTTCCGGTAATGTATGTCGGTGTCTTTGTCATTTTACTCTATATACTTTTCAGCTGTATAAACAGAGAAGTTGAAATTTCTTATATGCATTTCTTCAGACAGTCTTTGTATATTATAGGAATAGCAATTAAATGCATCCGTAGTGTAAGATTCGGAAACCTGTTGTAAATATGGGTTCTTTTCTCTATTTAAAAGTATCGGTGCAGCATCTGAAGATAGAGAACAGAGGTAATCTGTGCTATCTATCACATCATATTCATTCAAATATTCCAAATGTGCAGAATTTAAATTGTATCTGGCAATCCAATAGTCAGGGTGAGCAAAGGAGAGACCAATATAGAATATTGCAACAATTGTCAGCCCATAGGTAAACAGAGGAAATCTCTTAATATATATAGAGATTGTAACACCTGCCATGAGAAGGAAAATAACTGCCAGTGACCAGAGTACAAAAATTCTAAGGAAAGTCAGGTTATAGCGGCTGATATACATAACCATGCGAAGAGCACTGGATAAAATCATGATATAGGTACATCCGCTGATTACCGTCAGAATAGCTTTCAGTACAATGTTTTCCCGGAACAGATGCAGACAGATCAGTACCAGAAGCAGATTCATGATACAGACAGCAAGCAACTGGAAAAAACCTTCTCTGGCATAGCTGGAATAGGTGTAACCTTCCGGAAGCTGCATATTACCGATAAAAAGATACATGATCTGAATTACACTGAATAACAGGTATACGATTGAAAGTGCAGCTGTAAAAATGATAGCAATGACAGGCTCCCATTTTCTTTGTTCTTTGACCTCTTCCTGTACATTTTTCATACATAATGCTGCATAAACCGCATAGGAACAGAAGAAAATAAACAGGATAAGAAAGAATAATTCAAATACAGTTACAAAATTGAAGGAAGCGAGTACCCTGTCAATCATCTTAGCAAAGACAATATCTGCACTGGATAATAGTGCTGTTATGACAGCAAGCAGAGGAAAAGTGATTGCTACACCGATTAAAACAGGAAGAAAATAGCTTTTTTTGCCTGTTTTATCCTGTTTTTGGGCATCAAAATAAGAGATCATGTCATTAAAGGGACGGAAAATGCAGGCAAAACAGGTACCGATTGTTTCAAAAAAGGCAACAAAATATTTGGGAAGATTCCACTCCTTATCATTGTACATGGTATGCAGCATCAGAATAAAGGAAAGCAGAAAGATACCGCATTTGTTCATATACAGTAATTGTAATGAGGTGGTTAGGCAGTTGGAAATACCCAGCAATACCAGACTAATCACGTAGAAAATGCTGTCTTTTTTGTATGGAACCCCTAACTTTTGTACAGAGAAGAAGAAATAGCAAAGGGTTCCTATGACGAAAAAAGGATAAGTAATACCTGATGTATTGTGGTACAGACAGAAAGCATAGAAAATACCGTAAAGCAGACTGCCGATACCAAAGAAAGAGAAATTCTCCTTAAATCTCTTGGTAAAGATTGTGTCAGAATCTTTTTTCGCTGCCATAACCGGTTGTCCGGGATATGGCTGATTTTGATAAGTGTTATTTGGATAAATTGGTTGATTGTTTAATTGATTTACAGATTCCATAACTGACTCCTTTCTATTCGGAAACTTCTTCGTCTTCATCTTCTACATATTGTAAGATATCTCCGGGCTGACAGTCCAGCGCCTTGCAGATTTCATTAAGGGTAGAAAGACGGATTGCTTTTGCTTTGTTATTTTTTAAGATGGACAGATTCGCAAGAGTAATATCAATTTCGCCTGCCAGTTCGGTCAGTCCTTTTTTGCGCATCGCCATCATGACGTCCAGATTTATTACGATAGCCATGAGGTGCCTCCTTTTATTTCTTGCAAATTAAATTGTCAGATCATTTTCCAGCTTATAAGTAACTGCTTTGTCAAAAACACGGGCAAGTACTTTGCTGAATAATCCGGCAATGACGAATACCAGAATTACAACCAGAACTGCCGGTGTCAGATACAGGAATAAGCGGCATGCAGTAATCACAGCAATAAAGAAGCTGTAAATGCTCATATGATCCAGGCTTATGACATTTTCTCTTATGAAGCAGTCATCATTCAATACAGAGCGGAACATTTTGCGAAGCTCTCGCAGAATCAGTACGGCAAAAATACCGGATAGGAAGAAGATTACGCAAAGGGAATAATAATTCTCCGCAAAATATGTATTGTAATGACCGTATAATTTAATGGTGAGTGGAAGAGTTATAATTACAACAATTCCCATGTAAAACATAAAGTCTAACAGATACTTGGTAAATAAAGTAAGTTTGTCTTTCATAATAGTAACCAAACCTTTCCTGTGTTATGTGTTAAGCATACAATAACACCGAATAAAATGAATGTCAACAAATATTTATCGTTTATCAATAAATTATTATTTTTTAGCGATAATTATAAAGACAGATAGGATTTTTTTTGAGAGAAATATT
>JALETS010000137.1 GCA_022781395.1 Lachnospiraceae bacterium
AATTACGTGATGCATGGTATGGCAATGCTGTTTATTTTGATTATTGCAGGGAATCTGATGGGTTCTGTGCAGTTGGTGCAGCATGATCAGGGACAGAGAGCAGAAGTCAATCAGAACTGGCAGGAAATTGATGCCTATTGCCGGGCGCATGAGGATAGATTTTATTTTGAGGATGTTTATTCTACCGTGGCATTTTCACAGAAGATGTTTGCGAATGTTAATAATACATTTGCCAACTATGATATCCTGGGCGGCTGGATGTGTAAAAGCCCCCTGTATCAGGCAAAACTGAAACAGTATCATATTGACAGTGCAGCAGATGCACTTCTGTATCAGGATAATGTTTACCTGATCATGTCTGATACCGAAGCTTCCGGGCAGGGCTTTGACTGGCTTACGGATTACTATGCCGACCGTGGAATTACAGTGAGTGTACAGCAGAGTGACATTATTAATAAGAATTATTCTGTTTATAAGGTACAGCAGTAGAAATATGTGTAGCTTGTCATTATGTATAGCCTGCAGCCTGTCAGCTTCATAAGCAGACTCTCTGTGAGGCCGGTACTTAGAACCTGTATTATAGGCTCTTATGTACCGCTGCCCGAGCAGCGAAGCGGAAGCGTGTCTGCGTTGAACTGACAGGCCGCAGGCCTATAGAACTCACACATTGCAAGTTATTAATAATTATGGAGACTTGATATGAATCATACAGTATATCTCCGCCCAATGACGATTGCAGACACTTCTAAAATCGTCACATGGCGGAATAAAGACTTCGTCAGGGAAAACTTCATATATCAGGAACTCTTTACGGAAGAAGGGCATCTTGCCTGGATTAAGAATCAGGTAGAACCCGGTCATGTGGTTCAGTTCATCATCTGTCTGGAAGACGGCAGAGAGATTGGCAGTGTGTACTTCCGGGATATTGACAGGGAACATAAGACGGCAGAGTACGGTATTTTTATCGGAGAAGAGGATGCCATCGGGTGTGGCTATGGTACACAGACAGCCCGCTTGGCACTTGAGTATGCTTTTGATACAATGGGACTGGAAAAGGTGTTTCTGCGGTTCCTGGAAGAAAATACCGGAGCACGTATAAGTTACGAACACGCCGGCTTTCGCCTGATAGAGAATAAAGCAGAAAGCGTGTCTTTACAGCAGGGAGAATGCCGGGTCTTATTCATGGAAATTGACAGGAATATATGGAAGAGTATAAAAATATGATACTTGGAATGGAGGAAAGTATGAGCAAGCTTGTCAGCTTTGTAATCCCCTGTTATCGGTCGGAACAGACGATAGGCGGGGTAGTAGAAGAGATAAACAGCACGATGGCAGATTTGCCGCAGTATACTTATGAGATCATACTGGTCAATGATGCGTCGCCGGATAATACCTTTGAGGCAATCCGGGATCTGTGTCAGAAGCAGTCCAATATCTGTGGTATCAATCTGGCGAAGAATTTCGGACAGCACGCGGCGCTGATGGCAGGTTTTCATTATGTGCACGGAGAGATTGTTGTGTGTCTGGATGATGACGGACAGACTCCGGCCAATGAGGTGGGTAAATTGCTGAATGGTATTGAAGAGGGAGAGGATGTGGTCTATGCCAGATATGCCACCAAGCAGCATTCTGCTTTTCGTAATTTCGGCAGCAAAGTCAATGAGCTGATGACTCGTGTGATGTTGGGAAAACCAAAGGAATTATATATTTCCAGTTATTTTGCGGCGAAGCGTTTTGTGGTGGAGGAAATGACACGCTATCAGAATCCTTATCCCTATGTGATTGGATTGGTTCTCCGCTCTACCAAGAAGATTATCAATGTGGAGGTAACCCACAGAGAGAGGGAAGTCGGCACGTCAGGCTATACGATCGGTAAGCTCCTGAATCTCTGGTTTAACGGGTTTACGGCTTTTAGCGTGAAGCCGTTACGACTGGCTACGGTGATGGGAATTGCTTCGGCTTGTGTTGGATTTCTGTACGGTATTTATACCATTATTAAGAAATTCGTTAACCCGGATGTGGTAATAGGCTTCAGTGCGTTAATGGCGGCGGTTGTTTTCTTCGGAGGCTTGATTCTTCTGATGCTTGGCATTATCGGAGAATATATTGGCCGTATATATATTTCTTTAAATAATTCACCACAGTTTGTAATAAGAGAGAGCATTGATGGAAGAGATACAGTGGAAGATTAAGCTTAAACTGAATATGATTGCACTGGTTCTTGCAACGGCAGGAACCTTGTGTTTTCCGCAGATCCTGAATCTGAAAGAAAACAGTCTGGGTTTTACAAATAGTATTTTCTCTGTTTTTGTATGGCTGCTCTGTTTTTATGCGGTTAAGATTTCTTTAGAGACGATCGATCTTCAGGATAAAAGGGCGTGGCTGATTGCAGTTATTCTTTCTTTTCTGTTTACTGCAGCGATGCTGTTCGGTGTACGGCTTGATTCTGTGGAAAATGTGAATTTCAAGGATATCAGTCTTTGGGTTTCCCTGCCGGTCCTGACTTGTCTGTTTACCGTGCTGGTGCGCAAGTTCTGGTATTTCTTAGGCGGAATGGAAGAGAAAAGAGCTGTTCTTATGGCGCAGAATTTTACGGTGCAGACACCGAAGATGAAAGAAAGGACAGCCAATCTGCTTACTTTCCTGTTCCTGCTTCTGTGCTGGCTTCCGGTACTTTTAGCAGTATATCCCGGATTTTTTGTCTATGACGCGCAGGATGAATATCTTCAGGTGGCATCCAGAACCTTTTCTACACATCATCCTTTGGTGCATGTGCTTTTATTAGGCGGTATTATCTGTGCCGTTCATAAAGTGACAGACTCCTATAACCTGGGGATTGCCTGTTATACTGTGTTCCAGATGATCCTGGTATCGGGTGGTTTTACATTCCTGTTATCTTATCTGAGAAAGAAAAAGGTCTCCAAAACACTACGGTTTATCAGCATGCTTTACTTTGGGTTGTTTCCGGTGATTGTCATGTTTACGCTGTGCTCGGCTAAGGATGCACTGTTCTCTACAGCGTTGTTGCTA
>JALETS010000158.1 GCA_022781395.1 Lachnospiraceae bacterium
AGAGTGCCCGAAGGGACAGTGTACCAATCCATACGGATGGACGAAATCCATGTTAGAGCAGATTTTAACAGATATGCAGAAGGCTGATCCGGAATGGAATGTTATTTTACTTCGTTACTTCAATCCTATCGGTGCGCATAAGAGCGGAACCATCGGTGAGAATCCGAATGGAATCCCGAATAACCTGATGCCTTATATTACCCAGGTAGCAGTTGGTAAATTAAAAGAACTGGGCGTGTTTGGAAATGATTACGATACACCGGACGGTACAGGTGTGCGCGATTATATTCATGTGGTTGATCTGGCAGTAGGTCATGTGAAAGCATTGAAGAAGATTGAAGAAAAAGCAGGTCTCTGCATCTACAATCTGGGTACCGGAACAGGCTACAGCGTATTGGATATCGTGAAGAATTTCGAAGAGGCAACAGGTATTAAGATACCTTATGTGATTAAGGACAGAAGACCGGGAGATATCGCTACCTGCTATTCCAACGCAGAGAAAGCTAAGAGAGAACTGGGATGGGAAGCACAGTATGGCATTAAGGAGATGTGTGAGGATTCCTGGAGATGGCAGAGCAATAATCCTAACGGTTACGATGACTAGAGTTTTTAAACAAATGACGGGATTTGTATATTGAACTTCCAAAAGTGGGGTCATAAAATGGACATGGTAAAAACATGTCCATTTTTGTAGCGAAAAAGGAGGCAGACGCATGAGTAAAGACAAAAAACAGGAGAAGGATTCTAATTTCATGATAAAAGTTTCCAGTTTTATCGTGGATAAGAGAAACCTGTTTTTTCTGATTTATATGATACTTATTATTTTCTGTGCATTTTCCAGTAACTGGGTAGAGGTAGAGAATTCCCTTGCGGCATATCTTCCCGATACCACAGAAACCAGTCAGGGAATTGATCTGATGGAGGAACAGTTCGTCACCTATGGTACGGCCAAGTTTATGGTTTCCAATATTACATATGAAGATGCGCAGGAGCTTGCGGATGAAATAGAGGATATGGATTCCGTGGCCATGCTGACATTTGACAATACAACGGATCACTATAATAACTTTTCGGCCTTGTATGATGTGACATTTGCCTATAGCGAGACAGATGATAAATGCCTGACCGCATTAGAGGATCTGAAGGATTATTTGTCAGATTATGATATCTATGTGTCCACAACGCTTGGCGATCAGTCTTCTGAAACGATTGCCTCCGAGATGAGAGTCATTATCGTGTTGGTTGCCATCATTGTTGTGGCGGTATTACTTCTGACCTCCCAGACCTGGGCAGAGGTGCCGGTATTGCTTCTGACTTTCGTATCGGCAGCCATCGTAAGTATGGGAACAAATTTCATATTTGGTACGATTTCCTTTGTTTCCAATTCGGTTACAGTGGTATTGCAGCTGGCATTGTCTATCGACTATGCCATTATTCTGTGTAACAGATATAAGGAAGAACATGCAACCCTTCCTATCAGAGATGCGGCGATTGTTTCATTAAGTAAGGCTATTCCTGAAATATCTTCTTCCAGCCTGACAACCATCGGTGGTTTGATTGCCATGATGTTTATGCAATATGGGATTGGCCGGGATATGGCCCTTTGCCTGATCAAAGCGATTCTCTTAAGTCTGATGTCTGTATTCCTGCTGATGCCGGGACTCATAGTGGTATTTGGCAATCTGATGGATAAGACGGTACATAAGAATTTGATACCGAAAATCCCGTTTGTAGGTAAATTTGCCTATAAGGCCAGATTCATTGTGCCGCCTGTATTTGTGGTGGCGCTTGTGGTTTTCTTCATTTTACAGAAAAACTGCCCTTACGTGTATGGATACAGTACCCTGACAACGCCGATTCTGAATCAATACCAGATTGCGGATAACATGATAGAGGAAAGCTTCGGAGAAACGAATTTTGTGGCATTGATCGTTCCGGCCGGTAATTATGAAAAGGAAGGTAAAATGCTGGCGGAACTGGATGCCATGGATGAGGTGGACTATTCCGTGGGCTTATCCAATACGGAGGCTATGGACGGCTATATGCTGACGGATAAGCTGACAGCCCGACAGTTTTCGGAGCTATTGGAACTGGACTATGAAGTGGCGGAACTGCTTTACACAGCATATGCCGTGAATGATGAGAATTATGCCAAGCTGGTCAGCGGCATTTCCACTTACAGTGTGCCTTTGATTGATATGTTTATGTTTCTGTATGATGAGGTGCAGGAGGGCTATGTGACGCTGGATGATGATCTGATGAATGATCTGGAAAGCGCACATCAACAGATGAGCATTGCGCAGGATCAGCTGCAGGGGGAAGATTACAGCCGTATGCTGGTTTACCTGAATCTGCCGGAAGAGGGAGAGGAAACCTTTGCCTTTCTGGATGAGATGCACGAAATTGCCAGAAAGTATTATGAAGAGGGCACCATTCTGGTGGCGGGTGAATCTACCAGCCAGTATGATCTGTGCAAGACCTTTTCCAGAGATAATACGGTAGTTAATGTGGTCTCCATTCTGGCGGTTTTGGCGGTATTGCTCTTTACCTTTAATTCTGCGGGCATGCCGGTGCTGTTGATAATTGTTATTCAGGGAAGTATCTGGATTAATTTCTCCTTCCCCGCCATTATGAAATCCAATCTCTTCTTTATGAGTTATTTAATTGTCAGTTCCATTCAGATGGGTGCCAATATCGATTATGCCATCGTTATTTCCGGACGATTCATGGAACTGAAGGATAAGATGAGCAAGAAGGATGCCATTATAGAGACCATGAATTTTGCATTCCCGACGATTGTCACGTCAGGCTCTATGCTGGCGATTGCCGGTATTCTGATCGGACAGATGACGTCGGAGGCAGCAATTGTGGGAATCGGGCAGTGTCTGGGGCGAGGGACCCTGATTTCGATTTTTATTGTCATGTTTATTCTTCCTGAAATATTGCTGCTCGGTGAGAAGATTATAGATAAAACCTCCTTTACCGTTTCCATGCCGGTTATGACCCAGCGCTCCACAGGACTTGTAAGAATTAACGGCAGAGTGAGAGGACAGATCAATGGTATCGTGATCGGAGAAGTTCACGGTATTGTCCGTGGCGAAGTGAATGCTATTATGGAAATGGGTAATATGGTGCCGATTGAAGAGTCTGATGAATATCTGGAGGCAATTGAAGCGTCAGAGTTGCCAGATGATGTGAAGGGCCGGACAGACGGCATATCAGACGAGACAGGAAAGGAGGCTGACAAGGATGAGGAATAAGAGTATTAGAAGGATCAGTAATAGAAGACTTTCAAATCCGATGGTCAGAATGTTCAGCGTCCTTTGTGCGGTATCACTCCTTTTGACATGTCTTCCGGCAGAATATGTCTATGCGGAGGAAACAGGAAACGAAGATACAGAGGAAACAACTGGACCGGATTTAGATTCCATGGAAGAGGAGATAACTCTTCCGGATCAGTCGGATAAGGAAATTGTAGAAGTAAAAACAGCCGAGGAATTATTGGAGGTTGCTGCAAAGTGTGAACTGGATTTCTGGTCACAGGATAAAATGATCGAGTTAAAGGAAGATATTTCCCTGGAGGGAAAAGATTTTGAGGGATTCCCTGTCCTGGCAGGCTGCTTCAATGGTAACGGACATACTATATCCGGTTTTCATATTAAAGGAAACGGTTATGCGGATGGATTCTTTCGCTATATTACAGCCACCGGTATCGTACAGGATCTGAAGCTTTCGGGTATCGTAGAAAGTGAGAACGAGGAAGAATGTACGGGCGGTGTGTGCGGTATCAATGCAGGGTGGATTCTGGATTGTACTTTTATCGGCAGTGTGGAAGGTAAAGCGGAAACCGGAGGAATCGTAGGTGAGAATGAAGGAACGGGAACGGTCAGCTCCTGCTCCAGTCATGGAACGGTAACCGGTTATGACAGAGCCGGCGGTATTGCCGGTGCCAATTATGGAGCAATCAGAAACTGTACCAATAAGGCAGGTATTAACAGTGACAGCAGCTGGCTGGAGGAAGAGGATGAAGCCGGTCTGGAATGGCTGCTGGAGGATGTGAAGGAACGTAAGCTGATCAGTGGTACGGATATCGGCGGTATTGCCGGTTATTCCAGAGGCATTATTATCAACAGTACCAACACCGGAGTCGTCGGTTATGAGCATAATGGCTATAATATTGGTGGTATTGCCGGGCGGCAGACCGGACAGATTCTATTCTGCAATAACGAGGGACATGTCTATGGACGTAAAGATATCGGCGGTATTGTTGGACAGATGGAGCCCTATATCAGTGTGGAGGAGGCAGAATCTGTCTCTGAGGCGGTACAGAGACTGCATGATCTGGTGGATAAATTCCTGGATGATGCGGGAGAAACCCAGGATACGGTAAGTGAAGATTTCGACAGATTGCGGGAACATTCAGACAATGCACTGGATGATGCAGATACGATTGCAGATGGAACGGTTGATTTCGTGGATAATAATGTGGAAGCGGTCAATGAACTTGCCAATCGATTGGATTACTGCATGGACCAGATTCCGGGTATTATGGATGAAGTAAAATGGGCAGTGGAAGATCTGGATGATACGGTAGATGCATTGGATAAAATAGCGGATGCCATGGATATCAGTGGTGAACTGTCGGAAAGTCCTTATGATGAGACGGAGCATGCAAGACTTTCGCTTGTTTCCGGTGTGGGCGGAGAGGTATATGCGGATTCGGCAGCACCCGTGGAAGGGGATGTGGTTACCATTACTGTGACACCTGAGGAAGGCTATCAGATTAATGAAATTCGCGCTGAAGATGCTTCGAAAAACACATTGGAGCTGACTCCTGCCGGAGAAGACAGCGGTTCTTATTCCTATAGTTTTATCATGCCCAAGGATAATGTGGTGGTAAAGGTGTCCTTTAGCGGCTCGGGAGCAACACCGGGTACGGCAGGCGGTACGGTTCATATTGTAAATGGAACAAGAAATGATTTTAGTGATCCGAATGCTCATGAGATAGAGGTGTTGAAAAACGGTAGTGCAGAGACTAATGATGTAAAGGGTGTTGCTGATGATGAAATTATTGTCAATGTATCTCCGGACAGCGGCTGTCAGGCATCTGTTAGTGCTACAAAAACAGATGGTGTTGAAGTTGAGACCACTAAAAAATTAAACGGACGGGCGTTTAGTTTTACCATGCCGAACAGTAATGTTAAAGTTGAGGTAACCTTTGGCAGAGCAAATGTTATTATTGAATCCAATGCAGGAGGTAAAGCAGATTATACGATATCAGATAATCAGGTGACTCTGATGGTAAGACCCAATACAGGGTATGTTCTGGATGGGCAGCCTCAGGTTACTTACAATGGCGGCGCAAATCGGATAGAAGTAACAAGGAAGAGTACAGGTTCCGATGTCTATACTTTTGATATTGATCCGGGTAGTATGGATACGGTCAAAGTGTATCTGACCTTTAAGATAAACAGCGATTCGGAAGCGGTAAGCAGTTCGCGGAGCAATCTCAGGGACAATGTGGATCTTCTGCAGACCCAGATGCAGCAGGTTTCCGATGATATGGATAAGATCAATAAACTGGTGGATGGCAGAACCATTGAACAGATCAGGGCAGACGGTGATGAAGGCGAACTGATTGATGCCATACTGGACCTGGCGGAAAGTCTTTCCGAGGCGGGAGAAACCCTTTCTTATGTGCTCAGTGATTTAAACAGGATTGCCAATATCATGAGCCCCTATGTGGAACAGGCACTGGAAGAAGCCGGTGTACAGGTTGATTCCGTGATCGACAGTCTGGAAAAGTCTTATAAACATCTGGATAATGGCTTCGGTATCATCAGGTCAACGATGATCTATATCAACGGAAAGTTTGATATTCAGTTTGCCCAGTTGGGAGATGATGTGGACAGATCGGTGGACAGCCTGTTTGAACAACTGGGGATTATTTCGGAATATGCCGGACGGATTGGGGATGATCTGGATGTACATACCGATATTCTGGAAGAGGATATGCATGCCATTAATGACCAGGTCAATTATATTTTCCAGCTTTTCGCAGAGAAGATAGATGATGTGGAAGATTTGTACTATGAGGAATCCGAATATGAGGATATTTCCGAGGAGGACATCGATGCCAGTACAGACGGTAAGGTAGAGCGTGCAGTCAATAACGGTATTGTACGTGGCGATGTGAATGTGGGCGGTATTGCAGGCTCTATGGCAATTGACGAGGAGGACCCGGAAGGCAATGCGGCAGGCGGTATAGACCGTTCCTTTGGCAGCAGGTATCTGACCAAATGTGTTATTAACCGGTGTGTCAATAATGGACAGATTACTGCCAAGAAGAATGGTGCGGGCGGTATTGCAGGCTACATGAATCTGGGTATTGTGGCAAACAGTGAAGGCTATGGAAGAGTGGAAAGCACCGAGGGAGAATATATCGGTGGTATCTGCGGTGAATCCAATGCCCTTGTGAAAAGCTGTTATGCACTGACTTCATTGGACGGTGCACAGTACGTAGGAGGCATAGCAGGTTCCGGTGCAAAGATACGGGATTGCTACGCCATGGTACTGATTGGTGAAGATGCCATCCATAAAGGCGCTATTGCCGGATGGATTTCCACAAAAGAAGATGAGCGGAATGATTACCAGAAGGATATCAGTAATAACTATTTTGTCAGCAGCAGTCTGAGCGGTCTTGACCTTGTCAGCTATGCAGGAGTTGCCCAGCCGGTTACTTACGAGGAAATCCTGGAGACGGTAGGATTGCCCATAGAGTTCAGACATTTGAAGATTACTTTTGTGACTGAGGACAGAGTAGTAAAGGAAATGGAAGTAAAATACGGAACACCTCTTTCCGGTGTAACCTTCCCGGAGACACCGAAGGTGGCGGGAAGCTATGGTAAGTGGCCTGATGTCTCAGACCAGATCATGGAAGCCAATATGACATTGGAAGCGGAATATAATGATACGATTACAACTCTGCCGAGTACGGAAACGGTGCTTGTGACAGAAGCAGGAGAGCCTAAGAAACCTTATGCATATATTGACGGTTTCTATACGGATGAGGCGAAATTGCAGGTATCCGTGTCCGAATGGACAGCATCGCAGGCCAAAGAGGAAGGTGTCAGACCGGCAGCTGTGTCTACTTACTATGGAGTAAAGGTTGTCAATGCGGATATTGGCGCTGATACAGTTTCCAAGCTCCGTCTGTACAGACCTTATGAGAAGATCAAAGCAGTTCTCGTAAAGACTGAGGATGAGGGATGGCAGGAAATATCATACTCAGAGTACGGACAGTATATACAGGTAGAAATGCAGGGAGAAGAAGCGGAGTATTGTATTGTTTCAGAGGAAAGTGGTTCTGCCCGGATTCTTGTCGGCGCAGCAGGTGTGGTGTTGCTGTTGATGTTATTGATTATTCGTAAAAAGAAAAAAGCGGCGAAGTGATTCGCTGCTTTTTTCTGCATAGTTTGGCATTGTTATGCTACATACAAATACATGAATATAAAGTGACAGATGCTTCCGCCCATGACAAACAGATGAAAAATTTCATGGGAACCGAAGTTCCGGT
>JALETS010000163.1 GCA_022781395.1 Lachnospiraceae bacterium
CAACCCATAGGGGGAGTAAGTGCAAATTTATTCTTATCCATTCCGCTCTATGTCTCCTTCTGACACCAGCCATCCTTTTGAGCATGCTAATGTTACACTCATTATAATGATATCTGCTGCCAATAGCAAGATGACTTCGGAACTTCACTGCTGCACTCTGCCCTTCACATTGTCACTTAACATGGTAATAAACATTTCCCGCAGACGGCACTTAAGCTTTTCGTCATAAATCGGTGCTGCCACTTCCACTCTGCGAAGCGTATTCCTTGTCATATAATCTGCCGATGCAATATAGATTTTATCCCGATCCGGCGTCCCCTCCTTTGCATAGGCAATTTCCTGGTCCATCATAGCAAGCACCTTATTCTGCAGACATCTGGGAACAGCCAGCGTTCCGCTGAAATATTCCTGTTCTGCCTCTCTTATCCTGTTTCCGTCTGCAGATATGTGAGCAGATGTCCTACATTCTCCATAATATATGGAATCTCCACCATGCTCACCTGTGCATCCTCTCTCGCTGCTTCTCCGCTCAATACGAGTAATCCATCCACACCGGCATTCTGAGCGCAAAGCATATCTGTATAGATACGGTCTCCCACCAATAAGGTTTCCTGCCTGCTACAGCCGCTTTCCCTTCGGCATTCTTCAACAATATCCGGAGATGGTTTCCCGATATAATATGGTTTTCTGCCGGTAGCATTCTCAAGCATCATGCAGATAGAACCACAGTCAGGTACCGCACCACCCGGAACCGGACAGCATAAATCCGGATTGGTTGCAAGAAATTGTACCGACGTATTCTGCAAAATACGACAAGCGTCCTCTAACTTCTGAAAGGTCAGAGATGTGTCAAACGCCACCAGCACACACTCCACATCCTCCTCATAGACAGTCGTAATACACAGACCCGCCTTTCTAAGTTCCTGTTCAAAGGATTCGGTACCAACAAAGTATATTTTCTTATCTTTAAGATGCTGTGTGCAGTACAAAATACTCATATATCCGGCAGTTAAAAATTCCTCTTCCTGCACGGAAATATTCCACTGCGCAAAATAGGACACATAATCCTGTCGGCTGCGGGTAGAATTATTGGTTGTATAGAAAATCTTATGTCCTTTTTCCTGTAAAAAAGCAATCAGATCACCTGCACCCTCCAGCAAATGATTGCCCAGTGCCAATGTTCCGTCTATATCAAAGAGAAATAACTTCTTATTCTGCAATCTACTCATGGTGTTGCCATGCCTTTCTCATTACATTGCCGCTACTTACTAATGGCATTACTGTTATCTTCTAACAGCGACACCGCTACATCCGGGTAATTGGTAATCAACGCATCGACTCCTGCATCAGCAAGTGTACGCATATCTTCTGTCCGGTTTACTGTCCACACATGCACCTTAAGTCCCTGTCCCTTCGCCTTCTCTATAAACTTCTGATCCTGCATATGATACAGTGCCGGATGAAGTGCCTGCATATCATAATGCTTTGCATAATCAGCCACATCCAGAATCACATCCGATAACAGGAAGCCACAGCGCATCGCCTTACAAAGAGCTTTTACACGACAGACAGATTCGTGGTTAAAGGAGGAGCACCAGATACGGTCTGTCATTTGCATATCTTCTACCAGACGGATAACTTTTTTCTCCAGATCAGGATAGAAATAAATGCCGGTCTTTAATTCAATATTGATTTCCAATCCGGTCGGTTTCAATGTCTCCAGCACTTCTGCAAGTGTGGGAATCCTTACGGTATGATAACCCTCTATCGGAAGGCTGACATCCAGTTTGCGCAGTTCCTGTAATGTAAAGTCTCTTACAAATCCGTTTACGCCACTGACTCTGTCTACCGTCTCATCATGAATGACCACCATCTGACCATCTTTTGACAACTGCACATCCAGCTCCACGCCATCCGTTTTCATCTCTACGGCTCGTTCAAAAGCCTCTATCGTAATTTCCGGTGCATATCCCGAGGCACCCCGGTGTGCCCATATCTTAGGTATTGTTTGTCCCATTTAGATTATGATTCCTTTCCTGCCACTGTAGCTGTCATATATTCCGCTTCTCCTGCCAAAAAGCCTGTGATAATTATTCACAGGCTTTTACAGTCCCTCTTATTCTTGTGCTGCTCATTGTAACTATTCATAGTTCAGCTCGTTGTAATCCGTAATAGCTTCATTAATCTGCTCTGCCAGCTTAGCTACGGTATCCTCCGGTGACTGTGCACCGTTTAGCATGTTCTCAATTTCCGTCTCAACAGTTGCTCTCGCTTCCGGGAATACACTTAACAAGGCGCCCGCATACTGTGGTGCAGAATCATGTAACTGATCGATCGCTGTCTGGAACTGTGGATACTGTGCCACATTATCTTTGAAGACCTGCTCATTATGTGCCTCAGTGGTAACCGGGAAATAACCGGTCTGTGCGTTCCAGTATGCCTGAGACTCAGCGGACACTAAGAATTTGACAAATTTCCATGTTGCAGCTTTCTTAATATCATCTCCGTTATCCAATGCCCAGAGAGAACCGCCTCCGATGGATACACCACCTTCACTGCCATCAACTACAGTCGGGAAATAAGCAGTACCTACTTCAAATTTACCATTTACATCCTGTAAGATCTGCTTCAGGGAAGCGGTGGAGCCCAGTGTCATAGCTGACTGCCCTGCAGAGAAGTCAGCCAGACCTGCATCACCGCCACGCCCTACATTTGGTGCATAACCGCCATCATATAAGTCTTTCCATGCTGTCAGAATATTAAGCGCCGCACCATTTTCATCAAAAGCAACTGCTGTTGCATAAGAAGAACGTCCGTTACCGTTATTGACATATTCCAAACCCTGCTTGCAGGTAAACTGCTCAAAGAACCAGCCATAAATTGCCAGAGAGATTGTCTCATCATAGCCTGCTGCCTTCAATTTATCGCCTGCCTCTGCAATCTCTGTAAAGCTGGTCGGTGCACTCTCAATACCTGCATCTTCAAACATATCCTTGTTATAATACAGAATCGGGGTAGAAGAATTGAACGGCATGGAATACAATGTATCACCTACTGTATAATATGCCGCAATATTAGGCTCGATCACGGATAAGTCAAAGCCATCTGCATCTACCAGATCCTGCATCGGCACGATCCATCCGGAATCAATCATGAATCTGGTTCCGATATCATATACCTGCACGAGATCAGCTCCCATATTACCAAGCTGTGCGCTCTTTAATTTATTGATCTCATCATCATATGACCCCTGATACTGTGCATCTACTGTAATACCATATTCATTTTCCTCATTGAATTTATTAACCAGATAATCCAATGCTTCTCCATTCACTCCACCCATGGCATGCCAGAAGGTAATGGTTGTCCCATTTAACTGGCTCTCATCCATAGCTGTCAATTCCTCTGCATTCTCTACTGCCTCCACATTGGCACCTACAGTGGCATCTTCTACAGTATCCTCTTGCTCTTCATCTGCGGTATTCTCCTGTGTCTCTGTAACTGCTGCTGTATCGGATGCTCCACAACCAACCAGACTGCCTGCAGCCATTACCGCCGCCATCATTACTGCTACTGTTCTTTTTTTCATTTTCACTTTTCTCCTCTTGTTATCTTTTATAGTCACGGCAAGCCTTCCTTTCACATATTGGTCAGGAAGGTGCCGTTTGCTATCCTCTTACTTAACCCTTTACGGCACCGGAAAACATGCCCTTGATCAATTGCTTCTGTCCTACGATAAAGATGGAAATGGAAGGCAGAATAATCATCACAACACCCGCTATCATCAAGGTAATAGACTGGGAATCCACACTATCCAGCATGCCAATACCGATCTGCACAGTACGCATCTTGTCCGAGCCGGTAACAAGCAGGGGCCACATATACATATTCCATGCATTGATAAAGGTATATACCGCCATTGCACCAATAGCTGACTTGGTAAGCGGTATCAGAATCTGTAGGATAAATCTTAAATTACCGCATCCGTCAATTTTGGCCGATTCATAAAGCGAAATCGGAAATGTCAGATAGAACTGGCGGAAAAGAAAGATACCCATTGCACTGGTCAGGTAAGGAATGATGAGCACCTTGTAGGTATCGAGCCACCCAAGCCGACTGACCGTCAGATAGTTTGAAATAATCGTAGCTTCTCCCGGAATCATCATAGTCGCCATAACTAACATGAATAATATATTTTTGCCTTTAAAATCCAAAAAAGAGAAACTAAATGCTGCAAGGGAGCAGGAAATGATCTGCCCAAAGGTGATCACTCCTGCCACCAGGAAGGAATTAAGTACGAATCGCACCAGTGGCACTTTAGCCAAGGCTTCCTTAAAATTACTCAGAGTAGGATTCTTGGGAATCAGATTTAACTGCGTTGTAAATAATTCACTGGAGGGCATCAGTGCCACGCTGACAGCATACAGAAGGGGCAGCAGAATGATAAGAACCATTATGACATTGGCACCCAGACGAACTGCCGTTTTTCTTATTTTTCTTACACGCTGCCTTTGGTACATCTCTTCTCTTATCTTTTCAATGTCTATATTCTGATCCTGATATATTGCCTTCTTGCTTGTAATTGTGTGATCCATCAATATTTCACTCCCTTTTTCTCTATCTTGAACATGACAAGTGTCAAACACATGATAATTAAGAACAATATGATTGACTGGGCTGCTGCGTTACCGAACTTAAAGTTAAAAAATGCGTCCCGGTAGATAGAATATACAATCAGATTGGTGCTCTCACCCGGTCCTCCCTGTGTCAGTATCTTAACCTGCCCGAAAGACTGAAAAGCCTGAATGATATTGACTACTAACGTATAGAAAAGAATCGGACTAAGTCCCGGAAGTGTAAGTCTGTAAAATTTCTGCCACTCATTGGCACCATCTACGCTGGCTCTTTCATAAATGGTTTCATCGATATTGCTAAGCCCGGCACTGAAGTACAGAAAATTAATGCCACTATTAAGCCAGGCCGTCAGTACCGCTACACAGATAAGTGCATATCTTGGATCCGATATCCAATTGATACTGAGTCCCAACAGTTTATTTACAATGCCCACAGAAGGATGCAACATAATCTTAAAGATCATAGCTGCCGAGCTACTGGCAATCGCCATGGGAAGAGCATATGCCGTACTGAAAACACGGATGCCCGGAAATGCTTTATTACATAACACAGCACCGATCAGCCCCAGGCTCATGCTGCCTATTACCACAATTAATACAAAAATAAGGGTAACCAACAAACTATTATAAAAAGATGTCGATGTGAGCAGTTTGCGATAATTCTCCATTCCTACAAATTTCTTTGGGAGGCCCATTTGATCCGTCTTATAAAGACTTAAATAGATAGTCTTAAAAAACGGATAAAACAGGAAGACACTAAATATTAGTAAACTGGGAATCAAAAAGAAATACGGACTTAATTTTTTCATAATCTACTCTCTTTTCTCATAAAAATAATGATTTATCACTTATCTCTCTTATTTGCACCTGTTGTAATAGAAAAGATTTTTATCTTTGCCTTTTTCAAACAAACAGATCTGATCTATATCGAGCCAAATAGAAATGCAATCTCCTGCCTGCGCTCTGTTCTCTGCTGTCGTCTTCATGATACAAGTCTTGTCACAGAACTCGAAATAGAGCAGAACTTCATTGCCAAGCAATTCTCTATGAGTAACCTTAACCGTAATTTTCTCTTCATCCTTCAAATCTGTCCGCTGCATCTTTTCTTTCCGGCAGCTATCAATAAATCCTTCCGGCCTTAATCCTACCGTCACATCACCCACACATCCTGCTTCTTTGATCCATGCAGCAATCATAGGTGTGCACGAAACGTTATAGCGATCCATTTTAAAATACACATCATTTTTACCAAATCTGATCTTACCATCTATAAAGTTCATTGCCGGAGAACCAATGAATCCTGCAACAAAACGGTTAATCGGATTATCATATAGCTGTTTCGGTGTATCCACCTGCTGTATTTCTCCATGATCCATTACCACAATACGAGTACCCAATGTCATGGCCTCTGTCTGATCATGTGTTACATAAATAATCGTATTATTTAACTTCTTATGCAAAGCTGCCAGTTCTACTCGCATCTGTCCACGCAGTTTGGCGTCCAGATTAGACAAAGGCTCGTCCATCAGCAGAATATCCGGATTTCTGATAATGGCATTCCCAATTGCTACACGCTGCCTTTGTCCACCGGATAAGTCTTTCGGCCTTCTATCAAGAACTTCTTCCAATCCAAGAAGATTGGCCACCGCTTTTACTCTTTTTTTAACTTCTTCCTTCTTTTCACCACGAATTTCCAAAGAAAACGCAAGGTTCTTATATACAGTCATATTTGGATATAAAGCATAATTCTGAAATACCATAGCGAGCTCCCGCTCTCTCGGTTCCAGAAAATTGGCAAGTACATCTCCCATCCACAATTCACCGGAGGATATCTCTTCCAGTCCGGCTATCATCCTGAGAGTAGTTGATTTGCCGCATCCCGACGGCCCTACAAAAATAATGAACTCCTGCGGACTGATGGTCAGATTCACATTATTGACCGCATGAAATCCATTCTCATACACTTTATTAACATTTTTAAGCACTATCTCTGCCATATTTATATTTCCTTCTCTTGTTACTTTCGTCTCTATCCAAATAACTCTGTAACTGACATAATTTATCTCTCAACACGTCCAAGTATATCCAAACAGATGTAAAGTAACTATCAGCAAAATGTAAAAATTAAATCCACTTTGTAAAATTTCTGTATAGCTTTGTAAAGATTGAATCATTATACAAATTTTATATTTTCTTTCTTTTTTCTTTCGATTTTTGACACACCTCATTCATATTTTCCGTTTATAGTATTAAATGTATTAAGGAAGTACCCCTCAACGAACTTAAATACATTTCAAAGGAGTCGCCGGTGCTGATCAGGTGCCGACCGGCTTCGACTAAACATAACAGCCGCGTCCCTTGCGGACGCCCTGTTGACATATATTTGAGCAAACATTTCTATCCTTCTCACACACAGAAAACGGCACCCCATTACGGAGTGCCGTTTTCCTTTTACTACGGATATCTATTCATCTTATCGCAGCAACACCGTCTGGCATACGGTTATACTATCATTCCTGCCAGAATAATACTGGCAATGATCCCTGCCAGCGTGGACAGCAGTGCTCCTTTGAGGGTATATCTGGTCTTCGTAACCTTTGCTGCCAGGAAATAAACCGACATTGTATAAAATATGGTCTCTGTACAACTCATCATAATAGAAGTAGTCAGTCCGATCAAAGAATCCGGCCCATGATTCTTAAATATATCAAGAACAAGTCCCGTCGCTGCAGAAGAAGAAAACATTTTTATAAAAATAAGCGGCACAAGCTCCGAGGAAAATCCCAGATACTCAGTAATACCACTAAAAAGGCCTCCAATAAATTCTAAGAAACCGGATGCCCTCAACACACCTACTGCTACCATCAACCCGATTAATGTAGGCATAATCTGAATCACTGTATGAAATCCATCCTTTGCTCCTTTGATAAAATCCTCATAGACATTACAGTGATTGGCAATGCCGTATGCTACAATATAGAAAATAATAACGGGAATAATAATATTGGAAATGTTAGATAATACTGCAACCATCCCGGCGAATCCTCATTCTGCGGACTTGAATCTGCAAATATAAAATCCGCATAAGTTCCTTTATAAAACATATGCGGATAAATAAGGATTTATTAGTATCGTTTCTTCTAATATGATATAATAAATGCGAGCTCTGCGGCTTGTAATCAGCATTTATGCATTTTGACAAATTTTAAGGATAAGAGGATGAACAAGATGGAAAATAGCAATCTTAGAACTTACTCATTAACAGAAACACCACATTACAAAGTACATGGCAGAACCATACCCGGCATCTGCCCTTTACCCCTTTTCTTTAACGGAAGCGCTATAGAAGTCAACGTTACCGGCACAGAATTATGGGTGAATATAACGGTGGAATATACTTCCTTTGAGATTTGGGTCGCAAGCGAAATTAACGGCGCATTTATGAGCCGTCAGATGCTTATGCCCGGCACCTACGATTTATGTCTGTTTCGCAGCATGAGCCCGGAAGCCATTAAGAATATTAAGTTTACCAGGGAATTACAGGCAATGACAGAAGATGAAAACTGCAGCCTTGTAGTAAATGGTTTCAA
>JALETS010000160.1 GCA_022781395.1 Lachnospiraceae bacterium
AATTATATTCTGACGGCACTTCCACCAAAGACGGTGTTTTCTCCAAAACGAATTTCTACCAGACGGCTGCTAGGAGCACAGAAAACGGTATGGAATATGTAAGCTATAACGGTGAAAAATACCTGTTCGTGTATTCTCCGATTTCCGCCCACGCTGCCATGATTTGCGCTTTGATTCCGGAATCCACCATTCTTGCACAGGTAGCAAACATCAAGGCTGTGGCTGTTATTTTTGTAGTGATCGCAGTTATCATTGCTGCTCTGCTTGGATGTATATTATCCGGTCATATCAATCATAATATATATTATATATTAAAACAGCTCAAGAAAGTGGCTGCAGGCGACCTGACCATCCAGTTGAAATCCCGGAGTAAAGATGAATTCAAACTGTTGGCTGATGGTGTCAATTCCATGGCAGACAGCATGAAGACATTAATTACCAACGTTACATCTGCAGGCAATGCCCTGACCGAGGCAGCTGAACAGGTATCCGCTTCTTCCAATACCTTCGTTGCCACAGCAGAAGATATTCAGAGCGCAATTTTGGAAATCGACAGTGGTGTAACCCAGCTGGATGACAACTCCGCAGACTGTCTTGCCCAGATGGATACTCTGTCCGGCAAAATCAATGATGTTACAACCGGTACCGATGTGATTACCACACTGACAGAATCCACCGGCTCCTCTATCAGTACAGGAATTGCTTCCATGAATACACTGACAGACAGTGCCCGGAAAACTTCTGAGATTACCGATAACGTCATTCAGGCAATTGAAGCTTTATCAGAAAAGTCCCGATCCATCGGTAAAATTGTGGAGAGCATCAACAGTATTGCCCGTGAGACTAATCTGCTGTCTCTCAATGCTTCGATTGAAGCAGCCAGAGCAGGTGAATCAGGCCGCGGTTTTGCCGTAGTTGCAGAGCAGATAAGACAGCTTGCCGACCAATCCGCTTCTTCCGCAGGTGAGATCCAGACCATCATAGATGACATTATCAAAAATACCGGTGATGTTGTAACAATTGCCAAAGAAGCGGAAGCAACCGTAAGCTTCCAGGAACAGGCAGTGGCACAAACCACAGAATCCTTCCTGAGTATGGATAAACAAATCCATTCCCTGCTGGATTCTGTTGCCGGCATTTCCGCTAATATACGTAATATGGAAAATGCAAGAAATACTACCTTAAATGCAATTGAAGGAATTTCCGCAATTTCCGCCCAGACTGCAGCCGGCTCCTCCAATGTAAATGCAACTGTAGATGCCCAGCGTGAGGCAATCACCACACTGGATACTGCAGCAGGCATTCTGCAGGAGCGTGCAACAGAACTGACTGAATTGCTCAAACAGTTTACTATCTAAAAGTGTAAGAAAGGCATAACTATTATTATGAAGAAAAAGACTCTTATTCTTTTACTGATGATAAACATACTGACTTTAAGCGCCTGCGGTACATCTACAAAGCAGCCCTCTGATACTGCTGCACCGGACACTGATACAGCCTCCGTCGGTACAGAGCCGGTATCTGATGCTGACACCTCTGCCCAGACAGATGGCAGTGAAACATTCACTACGGATGAAACTGCCGTAACGGTCAGTACAAATCCTACTAAGTTTGCTGTATCCTATGAGGATAAAACAGAAGAAGTGACCGCCGATGACGGCACTGTTATCCTGACATCCAAAATAGAGATTCCTACTATTATGAGTGAAGAGGCCGGAGACATTGCCGAAAAGATCAATCAGGACATGTATGATTATCTCACTTCCCTCAATACGAGTTCGGAAACTGCTTCCTGGGCAAAGGAAGATTATCAGAACAGTACCGGTGAAGACGGTTGGCCCTTTACCGCCTATTCAGATGAAATCTATGTGAAAACAACCCGTCTGGATGATAAGGTCATTTCTTTTGAAATAACCTCTTACAACTATGCCGGAGGTGCTCACGGCAATTATGGGTCTATTGGGCGAAACTATAATGCACAGACCGGTGAACTGATCACCTTTGATGAATTAAGCGATGATGCAGCAGCCTTTCGGGCAGAGATTCTGAACTATCTGGTTGAGCTTGCCAATACACCTGCCTACCAGATTCAGCTCTTCCCTCAGGATAATCCCTATAGCGCGGCTGACTTGGAACCGGTTCTCCTGGCAGAGAATAAATGGTTTCTATCCACCGGCGGCCTGACTTTTATCAGTGATCCTTATGCTCTCGGTCCCTACGCCGCAGGCACCATATATTTCACGATCCCCTACAAGGCTCTGGAGAATATGGGATTAAGAGATGATGCTACCTATTCCGGCAATTATATGAGCATGCGGCGCTATGCCTATGCTTATGATATGGAGACCGGCGACTTAACCGCCGATGGCACACCGGAATACAGTATTGATTTAAATGGTGACGGCACACAAGAGGGTATCGCCTTTTACGGCAGTGTGTACTCTGAAGAAGAAGACCGGTCCCATATATCACTTTATATCAATGGTACGCA
>JALETS010000176.1 GCA_022781395.1 Lachnospiraceae bacterium
ACTAAATGGAGATTCGGCTTCGTGCAGCTCGGATGCGGTTCAGGTATCAGGAAGTATCATTTCTATCATGGATGAGGGAACATATGCCCTTTCCGGGGAATTGAATGACGGTATGATTATCGTGAGTGCCGAGAAGACAGATACAATCCGTCTGATTCTGGATGGGACAACAATTCATAGCGAGACATGCGCACCTATTTATATTATGCAGGCTGATGAGGTTTTTATTACGATGACGGAGGGGTCTGCCAATACCCTTTCTAATGGTGGTACTTTTACGCCAATAGGCGGTGATAATATTGATGCTGTTATATTTTCTAAGGATGATATTATACTGAACGGTTCCGGTACATTGACAATTACATCTCCGGCCGGACATGGAATTGTTTCTAAGGATTCACTTAAAATTATCGGCGGTACCTATGATATTAACTGTGCATCCCATGCTTTGTCCGGTAAAGATGATATCAGCATCACAGACGGCGTAATTACGATTGTATCCGGTAAAGACGGTATCCATGCTGAGAATTCCAATGATGATGCATACGGTTTTGTCGATATACAGAACGGTACATTTCAAATATCGGCGGAGGGGGACTGTATCAGTGCGTCATCCTATTTGCAGATTGAGGATGGCAGCTTTGACCTGACTGCAGGTGGCGGCAGCACTAATGGTGCAGTTCATACTTCGGATTCATGGGGAGCTTTTCGAGGTGGTGGCAACCATCAGGGAGCAAAGCCCGGACAGATGGGAGAGAGACCGAAAAATGAGGATGGCACACCGCCGGAAGGAGAACCTGGAGGCAGGGGAAATATGCAACCAAATGGAGAATCAGAAGACGGAGAAAATTTGCCTTTAGATAGAAAATCGGATGATAGCAGTGTGCCTGGTGGTGTGCCAGAAATGCCGGTAGATGCAGCGGAGACAGAGGAGGATGATGGGACAAGCTTAAAAGGAATCAAAGCGGAAACGGATATGCTTATTAACGGTGGCCACTTTACGATTGATTCTGCAGATGATGCGGTTCACTCCAACGCAACGGTAACAGTCAACGGTGGCACATTTGAAATTGCATCTGGGATGATGCGTTTCATGCAGATGATACGCTGACCATCAATGCCGGAACTATCAATATTGCAGAGAGCTATGAAGGACTGGAAGGTCTTCACGTTAACGTGTCCGGCGGGGATATTAAGCTTGTTGCCAGTGATGATGGGCTGAACGCGGCAGGCGGTACGGATGCCAGCGGTACGACAGGTGGCCGGGATGGCATGTTTGAAGAAGGAAGACCTTCATCTTCCAATGGAAGTATTACGATTTCCGGCGGTACGATTTCCGTTATTGCCAATGGAGATGGTCTTGATGCCAATGGTACACTGGAAATCAAGGGTGGCTATGCGATAGTATGTGGACCAACGCAAGGGGATACAGCAACTTTGGATTATGATTCTGCCGGTACGATATCCGGTGGTACCTTTATCGGGACAGGCGCCTCCGGTATGGTGCAGAGCTTCAGCAGCTCAGACCAGGGCGTCATTATGCTGAGAGTGGATAAACAGCCTGCCGGTACAACCATCAAACTGTCTGACAGTGAGGGAAATATATTGCTTACCCATACGCCGGATCTGGAATATGAGGTTGTTATTCTGAGCAGCCCGGATCTTAGTTCCGGTCAAAGCTATACAGTTACGGCAGGCTCCCTTTCGCAGGAAGTTACTGCTGACTGATAGCGAATGGTTTATGACAATTTCTGCGCTATTTCCTTATCAGGCCAGTAGCCCCATGATTCTACAATCCTGCCATCAACAACCTTAAAATTTTCCAATGCCTCAAAGGTAATGGGATTTGTATACAATATCTTTGTCTGTCATCGCAATAACCTTACCTTTCTCTTAATCTGCAAACTTGTATGTATGCTCCTTTACATATGCTAAAAATTCCTTTGTCTGAGACCAGTATTTAATCCCCCAATTTTCGAAAGTCCATTCTTCCATATAATCATTACACTCGTAATCAATGTAGTATAGCTTATCCTCCTGCACTACGAAATTCGTGGGGAAATAATCAATATTCGTGTTGGCGGCATATAAATATACACACATTTCCTTCATCTGATCTACGAAATGCTGTTTCATCTCATTTCGCAAAACATAATCATATATGGTATCTCCCTCTATGTATTCCTTCAGAATCCTTTCATTTTTGATGTCAACTTCTAACAACTCCGGCATACGGATTCCTATTTTCTTCAAACGTTCATAATCATTTATTTCTGATTCAATCTTATTACCAAACTGATAATAGTCACATGGTTCATGATGAATCTGTTTTAGGACGTATTCCTTGGTTCCATTCGTTACCAGATAGGAGTAACCGCCTTTGCCATGACCTAACAGCCTTATGATCTCATATGACTTTTCATTGACACACATCTTCTGCATTGTATATCCCTCCCAACGGTCAGTGTTTTGCCATTAATTGTATTATATTATGCCGCATGGTATAATTCTACCATTATATCCTCTAATTTCTAACACAATCCTATTATCGCAGAAAGGTTATACAGCATGAAAAGTGTGAAAAATCCATATGCGGAAGATTTTTTCACACGCAACTTTAACGTGCACTTTCCTGAAAAAGAGAGCGATGAGGTTGGTGGCAGTCTTCCTGTTAATCCGATAAAATGATTTCATTAAATGAAAAGGAGTTGAAAGATATGAGTTTTGGACAGAATCTACAATTTTTATGGAAAATGAGAAACAAGATGACACAGGAAGAGCTGGCAGAAAAGATGGGAGTCAGCAGGCAGACGGTTTCGAAGTGGGAATTAGACACAGTATACCCGGAGATGGATAAAGTGGTGGAGCTGTGCAACATTTTTTCCTGCTAGATGGATCAGTTGATCCGGGAGGATATGAATATATCGAATGAGGCATATTCGGATATCAGGACAGAAGTGGTAGAGCCCTTTTCTTATATCCGCTATGCGGTTGTCAGCATGGAACCGGAGGAAGATGCAATCCGCCATGTAAAGGAATGGGCGGAACAATTAGGCGTGGATGCGCCGCAGATCATTGGCTGGGATTTCCCAGTGGTATCGCAGGAGCAGATTAATGTTTATCACATGCATGGATATGCTGCGGCTCTTGTATTGAAGGATGAAACGCTGGTAAAAGACCCTAACGCTGAGGTGCTCAGGCAGGAGAGACAGAAGTATATTGTGATTACGATTAAACAGCCTTTTGTTGCACCATTCCGTCTGATTCCGAATGCGTACAAAATCCTATTGACTTATATGCAGACAAACGGCATTCAGGAGAAGCAGGATAAGACCGTTATTCCCTGCTTTGAAAGGGAGTATGTTGCAGAGGGCATAGATTATATGGATGTGTATATTGCGGTCGAATAATGGAAGCACCGGAATGGTGACAGCCTGTTTATAAGGTGTTTGCTGTAATATCAAAGTATTATACTGATGACAAGTATTCATACATTACAAAGCTCGACAAAGTTATTGATTTGAAAGAATGTTATTTCTCGGAGAAAATCGAAAATCTGATAGAAAGAACTGCTTTGTCTATTGTATGATTTCTGCACCTCATCTTGAAAAATTGCATCTTGTGTAAAAACGGCAGATAAATCATGGCATATCTGCTAGAGTGATTCATACGGACATACATAGTGCATTAAGAGAGGTTAAAAATATGGATTTAAAAATTGTAAAAGACTACAGAGAGAATGAAACAATCCGGCACAGCTTTAATAAGCTTGCCATGGAAATATTCGGGATTGATTTTGAAAGCTGGTATCAGCATGGCTTCTGGACGGAGCGGTATAAGCCATACTCGGTTCTGCTGGATGGGGAAGTGGTAGCTAACGTTTCGGTAAATCGCATGACCATGCGTACACCGGAGAAGGACTATCATATTATGCAGCTTGGTACAGTCATGACCTATGAGCAGTACCGCAACAGGGGATATATCCGTATGCTGATGGAAGAAATCGAGAAGGATTACGCGGGACAGACAGACGGTTTCTACTTGTTTGCCAGTGATTCTGTGCTTGGGTTTTATCCGAAATTCGGTTTTGAACCGGCAGAAGAATTTCAGGCGGTAAAAGTAAAGGAAGCTGATGGCCATATGGTAACGGGTGGTCAGGATAAGAAGGCTTTTACGGTCCAAAAGGTTCCGATGGAAACCCGGGAGGACTGGGACAGGCTGGTTAAGTGTATTGAGAAAAGTGTTCCGAACAGTCGTTTTGAGATGATGGATAATGCGCAACTGGCAATGTTTTATTTGTCAAGCTTTATGAAAGACAATGTGTATTATGTGGCAGATGAGGATGCTTATGTGGTAGCAGAACTAGAGGACTCAGAGCTATTTCTTACGGCGGTATATGCGGATCATGTGGTTGATCTGGATAAGATCAGGAATGCTTTTGGCGATGGCTTCAGTGAGGTACGGTTTGGCTTTACACCGCTTTCGGAGGATGGATACGCGGTGCTTTCTTATAAGCAGGAGGATTGCACTTTGTTTCTGAAGGGGAATTGCTGGAAAGCGTATCGTCAGGATAAACTTCGGTTCCCGGAATTATCTCATGCCTGAATGGATTGGGTTATTTGTAATTTAAGAAGCAGCTGTTTTTGCAATTATAAATTTTTTGTAAAAATAGCTGCTTTTATCTTGCATAAAATTATGTCGATGCTATAATTTTCGTTTAGTACAAAGAAAAGCGGATAAATCGGGGAGTGATCGAAAATGGAGTTATTAGTCAGTTTTATTGTGTGCTTTATTGCAGGAATCGGAGCCGGATTAGGGACAGGCTTTGCCGGTATGAGTGCAGCGGCAGCCATCAGCCCGCTCCTGATAACTTTTCTCGGAATGCCTGCTTATGAAGCGGTGGGTATCGCGTTGGCCAGTGATGTGCTTGCCAGTGCGGTAAGTGCATATACCTATGGAAAAAACAAGAACCTGGATGTGAAGAACGGTCTTGTTATGATGGTGACGGTGCTTCTTTTTACCATGGTAGGAAGCTGGGTTTCCAGTCTGGTGCCAAGTACTACTATGGGGAATTTCTCCGTATTTATGACCATGATTCTAGGAGTTAAGTTCATTGTCAAGCCTGTTATGACGACGAAGGAAAGTATGGAAGCATTGGATGCCGGAAAGCGGATCGTACGGTCTATCCTGTGCGGTATGTTGATCGGCTTTATCTGTGGATTTGTGGGTGCCGGCGGTGGTATGATGATGCTTCTTGTATTGACGACGGTGCTTGGATATGAACTTAAAACTGCTGTGGGAACCAGTGTGTTTGTCATGGCGTTTACTGCGTTTACCGGGGCAATCAGTCACTTCGCTATCGGTGGCATGCCAAATCTATGGTGTCTGGCGGTCTGTGTGCTGTCTACACTCCTATGGGCAAGGATTGCCGCAAGAATTGCGAATAAGGCTAATCCGCTTACGTTAAATAGGGTTGTCGGTGTGGTTCTGGTGGTCATAGGGGTTGCTGTGCTGGGAGTGAATCTTTTATCATAATGAATCGGCCGATTCATTCCTAAAAAGAATATGCAAAGAAATAGAAAAATCCTGCCGGAGTATTGTACTCCGGCAGGATTTTTGCAAGTTCGCTCGGCAGCGAAACTTTAGTAATTCTCACAGTTGATTTCAAAATAACTTTGCGGATGGCTGCAGGCAGGACATACATCGGGAGCCTTGGTGCCTACTACGATATGTCCACAGTTGCGGCATTCCCATACCTTTACTTCACTCTTGGCAAATACTTCAGCCATTTCAATATTCTTTAAGAGTGCACGGTATCTTTCTTCATGATGTTTCTCGATTGCTGCTACCAGACGGAATTTCTGGGCAAGCTCAGGGAAGCCTTCTTCCTCAGCGGTTTTGGCAAATCCGTCATACATATCTGTCCATTCGTAATTCTCACCTTCGGCTGCAGCAAGCAGATTTTCAGGTGTGTTGCCGATGCCGTTTAATTCTTTAAACCACATCTTGGCATGTTCTCTCTCATTCTCAGCAGTCTTTAAGAAGAGAGCGGCAATCTGCTCGTAGCCTTCTTTCTTGGCAACGGAAGAGAAGTATGTGTATTTATTACGTGCCTGGGATTCTCCGGCAAAAGCGGTTTCCAGATTTTTCTCTGTCTGTGTACCTGCATAAGGATTGTTGGCTGCCGGTGCTGAAACAAGTTCCAGTTTATCTCCTTTCTGCTTACAGATAGGACATACAGGTTCCTCTCCCTCGGCTACTTCAAATACATGTCCGCATACTTTGCATTTGTAGGTCATAGTTTTTCCTCCTTTGGTATTGGCTGTTAATTCAGCACTTCTGTCTGTATAAATGGTATGCAGCATTTTCTCTGCTAGATCACTGAGCGGTTTCCCGTAGAAGCTTTCATAGAGAGCTTTGATCTCGGGATTTTCGTGGCTTAAGCGGAGCTGCTGGCTGGCATCTCTTGCATAAAGGCTTTCAATTCTTGCTTTTCTGACAGCATCTTTATCCTTGGTAAGATCCTTAGGCTGGCCGCCGCCACCGATACAGCCGCCGGGGCAGGTCAAGACTTCGATAAAGTGGTATTGTTTATCGGAAGTTTTCAGTTTCTCAATCATCTTTCTTGCATTGGCTGTGCCGTAGATAATTGCAACGTTAATCTGTGTGCCGGCGATCGTAAGGCTTGCCTCACGGATGCCGTCATATCCACGGACAGGTTCTAAGGTATAAAGCTGCTGTGGAGCAGGTTCACCGGTAATGTATTCATAGGCAGTTCTTAAAGCTGCTTCCATGACACCGCCTGTATTGCCGAAAATAGTGGCAGCACCCGAGGAGGCGCCCATCAGGGAATCGTATTTTCCATCAGGCAGGGTGGCAAAGTCGATGCCTTCTTCCTTTGCCCATAGTGCCAGCTCTCTTGTGGTAATGACATGATCCATATCGCGCATTTCCGGTTTGCCCAGATAGGTTCCGGCAGCGCACATTTCCTCTCTGCGGATTTCCATTTTCTTGGCAGCACACGGGGTCAGTGCTACGTTGACGAT
>JALETS010000228.1 GCA_022781395.1 Lachnospiraceae bacterium
ATGACAGATATCAGGAGATTATCGACGGTCTGGAGTTAAAATTATCTCTGGACAATGAGTTCAAGACAATTGAAAAGATGTTTAAAGAGAAGGCCGGAACCAATTACGCGGCATCCCGTGGTGAGTAGCTGAATGGTATCATCATGGCACATTATCTGGGCTATGAATTCAGTGATGCAGCAGAAGTCATTCTCTTTAAAGATGACGGAGAGTTTGATGCGGAAACGACAAACCAGAATCTGCGCAAGAGGCTGGAAGGTGTAGATGCGGCAGTTATCCCCGGTTTCTACGGTGCCTATGCAAATGGCACGGTCAAGACCTTTTCCAGAGGCGGTTCGGATATCACAGGCTCTATTGTGGCAAGAGCGATCAAAGCCAATGTCTATGAGAACTGGACAGATGTATCCGGCTTCCTGATTACCGATCCCAGAATCATCTATAAGCCGGAAGGCATTGAGACCATTACTTATAAAGAATTGCGCGAGCTGGCATATATGGGGGCATCTGTACTGCATGAGGATGCTATCTTCCCGGTTCGGAGTGAAGGTATCCCGATCAATATCCGTAACACTAATGCACCGGATGATAACGGTACATGGATCGTAGAGAGTACCTGTCAGAAACCGAAATATGTTATTACCGGTATTGCAGGCAAAAAAGGTTTCTGTGCAGTTAATATTGAGAAAGATATGATGAATTCTGAAATTGGATTCGGTCGTAAAGTATTGCAGGCATTTGAAGAAAACGGCATTTCTTTTGAACATGTTCCTTCCGGAATTGATACAATGACTGTTTTTGTCCATCAGGATGAGTTCATGCATAAGGAGCAGCAGGTGGTATCGGCTATTCACAGACTGGCTGATCCGGACTCTATTGACATCGAAGGCGATTTTGCACTGATTGCCGTGGTAGGACGCGGAATGAAGTCTACCCGAGGTACGGCAGGAAGAATCTTTTCCGCGCTGGCACATGCTAATGTCAATGTCAAGATGATCGATCAGGGTTCCAGCGAGCTGAACATTATTATTGGTGTGTCTAACGAGGACTTTGAGACTGCAATTAAAGCAATTTATGATATTTTTGTAATCTCTCAGATTTGATTAGGGATTGTATTGTCGAAAATACACGAAGAATGCTTTTATTTTACCTCCTTTTGTGTTATAATTTTACCATGGCATATGTCGTTTTTTGTTGGGGAATGCGGAATGCGGCAAAGTAACTAATTTTTACCATACGATAACAGGAGGGGTTACACATGGCGAATCAGGTAATGGATGCATTGGTGTATACCAATGACAAATGTGTAGGCTGTAACAAATGCATTTCGGCTTGCCCGGTTCTTTATGCCAACCATGCAGTAGAGGAAAACGGAAGGAATAAGATTATTATAGATGGCAAAGCGTGCATAAGCTGCGGCGCATGTTTTGATGCCTGTGCCCATGGCGCAAGAAGCTACAATGACGATACGGAAAGATTTTTTGAAGACTTAAAGAAAGGGGAGAAGATTTCCCTTTTGCTTGCACCGGCATTTCTGGCCAATTATCCCAAAGAATATGAGAGTGTTCTGGGTGGCTTGAAACAGTTGGGAGTGAATCGTATTATCAGCATCAGTTTTGGTGCGGATATCACTACATGGGGATATATCAAGTATATTACAGAGCATAATTTTACGGGTGGTATTTCTCAGCCGTGCCCTGCGGTTGTAGGTTATATTGAGAAGTATATTCCGGAACTGATTCCGAGTCTTGTGCCAATCCACTCTCCTATGATGTGTGGCGCAATCTATGTAAAGAAGTACATGAAGGTAACCGACAAGCTTGCGTTTATCAGTCCCTGTATTGCAAAGAAAAATGAGATTGATGATCCGAACTGCGGAGGGTATGTTTCCTACAATGTTACCTTCAATCATTTGATGGATTATGTGAGAAAGAATAATATTTCCGGTCCGAAGGTATCCGATGAAATAGAGTATGGCTTAGGTTCTATCTATCCGATGCCGGGTGGACTGAAGGAAAATGTATACTGGTTCTGCGGTGAAGATGTATTTATCAGACAGATTGAAGGCGAGAAACACGCTTATGAATTCCTGGAGGATTATAAGCAGAGAGTTCTTGGTAAGAAAGAACTACCGTTTATGGTAGATGCACTCAATTGTGCCAAGGGATGTATCTATGGTACGGGTGTAGAAGAAGAGAAGACTAAGACGGATGATATCCTTTATGAACTGCAGAAGATTAAGGAAGCAAGCAAGAAGACCGGCAGAAAGCATACCTGGAGCAGGAATCTTTCTCCGAAGCAGAGACTGGCCTGCCTGAATAAGCAGTTCAAAGATCTGGATATCAACGATTTTATCAGACATTACAGTGATAAATCTCAGGGACTTGAGATTGACAGACCAAGTCTTTCTGAATTGGATGCAATCTATGCTTCTATGGAGAAAGATACTAAAGAAAAGCAAACGATTAACTGTTCGGCATGCGGATATGCAACCTGTAAGGATATGGCAATAGCTATTCATAATGGATGTAACCATAAGGATAACTGTATCCAGTATATCAAGGGTGAAGTTGAGAAGGATGGCGAGATTGCCAGACAGATGGCGCATGATATGGAGAACAAGAATGCTGAGATTCAGGCCAAGAATGAGATGATTGAGCAGCTGGTAGCGGAAGTTACCGTGGATTTTGAGAGCCTGGATTCCTCTATTGCTGAGATGTCTATTGGCAATAACGGTAATGCGGAAGAGAGTACGGCTATTTCTACCTCCATGAGTGATGTGGTTGATTTCTGCGATCATTTGAAAGAATCACTGGAACAGATCCAGAAATTGTTGGTGAAGCTGGAAGAGAACAATGCGGAGATTACTGATGTGGCAGAGGAGACAAACCTTTTGTCCCTGAATGCAAGTATTGAAGCAGCCAGAGCAGGAGAAGCCGGTAGAGGATTTGCAATTATCGCTGAGAATATCAAGAAACTTGCTGATTATTCCAAGGATACCGCAAGCGACAGTGATCTGAATAAAGAGCAGATTCAGAGTGCTATCGAGTTACTTCTTGACAATGCCGGTAAGCTGATCGATATTATTGACGGTGTTAATGTCAGGGTAACCAATCTGGCAGCATCCACAGAAGAGATTGCAGCATCGGCAGATATGGTAAGTAATATTTCGGCAGATCTTAAAAATAAGATGGAACGTTTGAATGCATAATTCCCGATGATTCAAAACGGATTACATAGAAACAGGACTTTGCAAAGTGATATGCAGAGTCCTGTTTTTGTGTATGTGCTCCTGGCGGTGCACGTTTCTGGGCAGTTGCTTCTTAAAATCTAATATCTATAATATTAATAACCCAGTTCTTCGCCGACCAAATAGACCTTGATCCTTCCATTGTGCATGCTTCGTCTTGTTATGACAAGCTGGTTGCAGAAGCATTCGGGAGAGAGGCAGTCGTGACATACACCTGTGGCGGCACAGGCGAGATTTCTGTTAAGGCGGATGGCATTGGCAGGAGAAGCCATATTGCGGACTCTGGCAATGCCACTTTCCACATCCGTTACGACCTTATTCATGCCTACGACCAGAATGACATGCGCGGGTCCCTGGATCAGGCAGGCTACCCGGTTGCCGTTACCGTCTATATTGATCAATTCGCCGTCCAAAGTAATGGCATTGGTACTCATAAGATAGTAGTCGGCAAGTACCGTTTTGGCATATAACTGCCTGGATTCTTCCGGTGTTTTGGCAGAGGAACGGTCAATTAATTCATAATTGCCGTTATGGATAGCATCCATCAAACCCGACTCCTTGACACTCTCGCTGCCACCCCAGCCAATAACGGAGCCTTCCGGCATTTCCTTCAGGATAGCCTGAGTACAATCTGCTGCGGTTGGAAAGTAGCAGCCTTCCATATTACGTTTCGATAAGTTGTGAATGATGGTCTCTGCCTGCTTGGCCAGAGCTTTTTGCTTATGTGACATAGTGATTCCTCCATTCTGTTTACCTGTTTCTTAAAGTATAGCAAAATGAAAGCGAACAATAAAGTACCGGATATACAATGAGGAATAAACTGTAAATATTGGATATTTGTTCCAAAAATGAGAAAATAATTCGAAAATAGAAATAAATTGAAAAAATATTAAAAAAAATGAAAAAATGTGTTGACAAATCAAAATAGGATGCTATAATAAAGACATAAACAAAACAAATTCACATAGATATCTTAAAGAAAGAGAGGTACAGTCCACCAGAAACATAATTTAACACTCCAATAGAAGTACAAATGAATAAGGAAACCAATGAAAAGAAAAAACGTAGTCGAGTACATAAGAAAAGGTAACGAATCACATATGAAAAAGAGAATATGACGTTACAGTATATGCATACGAAGGAAGAGTGGAAAGAGTACGAAAGAAGAAAATTGGAGGTAAGGACCATTGGATAGTATAGTTTAGAAGCGGGTATTGATTCTTAAGTGAATTGGTACCCGCTTCGCTGTGTTGGAAATCCATGCATTTTCGGTTTCCTTAAACAAAAAATGGGAAAATAGGATTCCTGATAGATTTTTTATCGAAAATAGGTTATAGTATATGTGACTAAAAGAACTGTTCTGATATGGAGGATCGTATGGGAAAGCTGTTTGATAAATTAAAAGGATACTCTGATGAAGAATATGATGAGGATATCTATGAAGATGAAGAATTAGAGGACGAAGAGGACGAAGACATCGATGAGGAAGACTCAGAGGATGAGGATGATTCTGATGAAGAGGATGATGATGATCCGGATGATGATATAGAAGAAGACGAGGATGACAGACGTGCCTATCGGCATCGCAGAAGAATCCGCAATCAGATTATTTCCTATTCTGTAGTGCTGGTTGTTCTGGCAGCTATTGTTGCAGGCGGTGTAGTGGCCGGTATGAAGATATCATCTCATGTACAGGCGAAGAAAGAGGCAGAAGCGCTTGCAGCGCAGCAGGCGGAAGAAGAGGCACAGGCTGCTTCGGAAATCGTAATTGATACTCCTGAGACCATCACGGACGAGCCGGAAGAAGATTATCTGGGAGAAGTAGTGGAGGCCTATATTTCGGAGATGCCCATAGAAGATAAGGTGGCAGGACTTTTCGTGGTAACACCGGAGTCGATTACCGGTGTTTCTGCTGCAGTACAGGCAGGGAATGGCACACAGGAAGCATTAAATCAATACGCAGTCGGTGGTCTGATTTATTTTGATAAGAACATTTCCGATAAAGAGCAGATCACAGAGATGCTTTCTAACACTACGACTATGAGTAAGTACCCTGTTTTCCTGGCGGTAGATGAAGAAGGCGGCTCTGTCAGCAGAGTTGCCAACAGTGATGTGGAAGTGATACAGGTAGACGATATGGCTACTATCGGCGCAACCGGCGATACTGCGCAGGCTTACGAATCCGGTGTAACAATCGGTGCTTATCTGAAGGAAATCGGATTTAATGTAGACTTTGCACCGGTAGCAGATGTGGTGCCGGAAGGCGGCAATGATGTGTTGGATGACAGATCCTTTGGCTCCGATCCGCAGGCAGTAGGAGATATGGTTGTCAACATGGTAGAGGGTATCGAAGGAACCGGTGTCAGTTCATGTCTGAAACATTTTCCGGGTATCGGCAGTGCTGAAGAAGATACTCATGATGGAAGGGCAGAGACTACTAAGACATTGGATGAGATGCGCCAGACGGATTTCGTTCCTTTCCAGGCCGGTATCGAAGCGGGTGCGGATTTTGTGATGGTAAGCCATGTGACGGCATCTGCTGTGGATGAAGACGGACTTCCGAGTTCTTTATCTAAAACCATTATGACGGATGTACTGCGTGATGAATTGGGATTTGAAGGTGTTATCATTACGGATGCACTCAATATGACCGCGATCACAGATTATTATACATCGGAGGAAGCAGCGGTTAAGGCAATCGAGGCCGGCGCTGATATGCTGCTGATGCCGGAGGATTTTAATAAAGCTTATGATGCCCTGCTGGCAGCAGTGCAGGATGGCACAATCTCGGAGGAGAGAATTAATGAGTCTTTGAGACGAATTTACCGGATTAAATGTGCTGATAAGCTGGAGTAAGAAAATGTATGAATATTTAGAAAATTTATAAAAATTCGAAAAGATTATTGAATTTAAAAAAATTATATTTTGATGTTGACAAAGGAAAATCTATATAGTATATTATTACTTGTCCGAGCGATACGAAAGCTCAGACAAGTACATGCGCGAGTGGCTCAGTTGGTGGAGCACGACCTTGCCAAGGTCGGGGTCGCGGGGTCGAGTCCCGTCTCGCGCTCTAATGAACACAAAAAGGATATCCGAATGGATATCCTTTTTTGTGTTACCAGAGCTCCGCGCTTAACGAAAAAAGCGGAAGTGCTTATAAGTAAGGGGACCTTTGAGGGAACATTGGATATTCAGCGTCAGTTGTTAAATGACTATCGTGAAGATGTTCGTAAGTATGCAGAGGGAATGGATCAGACAAGAAATATTGGGCATAGTGACAATATTTATACCTTTCCGTATTTCTGTGCTTTTCTGCTGAAGGACTATCTGAAGGAAGTCGGAGTGAATGTGTAGACGGAAAGTTAATTTGAAATTTCCAGTACGGACCAGTCATCTATGCCGGCGTCATAAGTCTGATTGCAATATGGACAGCTGCGATATTTCATAGCATCAAAGCTCCCGCCACAATGATGGCAGGCCACCTTCCTGATCGTAAAATCAGGTACGACATTCCGTTTGGCGCGGTGCCTCATACGAATGTGCATGGTATCATTTCTCTTTTTGATGGAACCGTTTGTGAAATAGGTGTTTTTCATGAAAACATTTAGCGTTACTTCAACAAAATCTTCTACCTGATCAATTTTTCCAACGCGCATTCCGCCGCGGTATTCCATATCTACTATGTCGGCAAACGAAGGAGAGAGATTCTTTCCTTCGTATTGGATAAATTGCGCAGGTTGTTCGGCATAAATAATCATTCGCAGTAAGGATAGTGCTTTTCCTTCAAAGTAGTCGTAAGAAAAAGAAGGATCATAGCTAAGAAGTCGTTTGGTAATTTGTTTTTTGCTTCCGATTGAGCCGGTGGAAACCGGAGCGAATTCTGCAATTTGGGAAGCGGCAGGTGAAATCCATAAACATAGCAAAAAACTGATTACTATTGCAATTGGAAACAGCACGCCAAACGGTTTTGCGGTACTGCCGGACTCCAAATCTGTAAAAAGGATGAGTGCCGTCAAAATAGTTGCAAGAATGAGACTGATTACGGTCAGCTTTCCCAGTTTTTGGGGTGTCATCTTTTTGGTAGCACATGTATTTAGTGTGTAAAAATTGGTTACCTTTGGATAAAATTCAGAAGCAACAAAATGCGTTCCACAGTAAGCACAGCCATCTGATATAAG
>JALETS010000233.1 GCA_022781395.1 Lachnospiraceae bacterium
GATATAAACAGCATCACATAGGGAAGATAGGGCAGACAGCTTTGCCTGCGGTACAACGCATATGCCATACAGAATAACATTGTCCATGTAGTCAACCCAAGGCTCCATACCCGATTATAAAAATCCTGGAATTTCATCAAAAAATCATCCATCCATAAACCAAAATCATAACTGAATACTTTACGCTGTACGGTAAGATCGAAAGGATTCTCTGCCATACGATACTGTTCATAAATCGGCTCATTACAGTCAAACATCCAGTATCCGCAAGTCTGTCTGACTTCCGCTTCCAGATACTGAAGCGGATTGCGAAGTCCAATCTGCATCCAGGCCTTCAGAAACTCTCCCTTGTGCTCTGCAATAAACTGCTGATTGCCTTCCGTACGTATGTATTCCTTTACAATATCAAAATAATATGGATTATGGTAGGAGGCTATGTACTCCATAGGTACTGCCTGATTTAGCAGTGTCAGTTCCTCTTCCGTGAATTCCCCACCTTTTACATAAGCGTTGATAATATGCTGGGTAGGCATCGTCAGACCTTCGATTGTATCAGGCTGTGTCACATGCAAAGCATTCAGCACAGGACCGGCATAAACCAGATAACACCCCAGCACAATGACGCTGCTCACCAATATCTTTTGCCAGCTCCGTGACTGCATCTTCTTCTGTATCAATCCTGCAAGAATCATTCCGACTGCCGTGCCGGCAAAAACAAGGATTCCGTTGCTCCGCAGCACACAAACCAAAAATCCATAGATGGTCAGACACAGATATGATTTATTCTCTCCATGCCATCTCCGGACTTTTCCGTCAGATAGAAAAAGATATAAATAAATCTCCCGTACATACAGAAGCAACACCCCTGCAAAAATCACGTCTTTCCCCATGCAGGTAGCGTACAGTCCATTCATGGGAAGTCCCGCATAGAAAAACAGCCCAAGTGCCAGCCAGAAAGGATGAGCACCCTTTCGATAGAAATCATAAAGTATCAGCGCATAAACACATGACATAAAAATCATCTGCGCCACAACAAAAGTAGCCACTGCTCCCGTATAGGTTCCAAATATCCGAAATCCCAACATAAAGAAGCACTTAATAATCATGGTATGAAAATAAGGATGATGGTTGGACGGTTCCACCCATCCGCATGCCTGTTCTAACTGCCATACGGAATCGTTACTGATCCAGCCGGGGAAATAAATAAGCAGATACGGCAACCAGCATAAGAAACAGATTCCCGCAAAAATAAGATACATATAATTCCGAAAAAACCTTTTCTCCATTCTACCTATCGGCAGCAGGCCCGCTTTACGACGATCCAGCACTCCGAAAACAATTGTCAGCAGAATAAAAGCAAGCAGCCACCAGCCCAGAATCCGTCCGGCGATCTGTAATCCGGTCTGCACCAGCACACGGTCAAAATCTCCCAATACAATAAAAAGGGCATAGAAAAGTGCAAATACCGCTTTGATTACAATCTGCCTTCCGTCTCCCAATATCTTCTTACACATCCTCTACCCACTCCTGTATCTTCTGTACGTATTTCTCTGTGGAATACATGGAAGCTCTCTCTAATGCCAGCTTCCGGTATCGTTCCATTTCCTGTTCATTCTCTAAAAGTCCTGTCACGCAGGACGCTACGGTCTTTTCTTCCGCCGTAATGTTTCCTGCATTCATATCAGGTTCAGGCGACATATTAGGCACCAGAATACCGTACTTGTCCTCCAGAATCTCTCCGGGACCGGTCATACAGTCCGTTGCCACCACAGGAATCCCTAATGCCATTGCCTCCACCAACGCATTGGGAAATCCCTCATTGTAAGAAGTGAGAAGATAAAGCGTACTTCTCTTAAGATAAGGATAGGGATTTCTCTTAAGCCCTGTAAAGTAGACCGCATCATCGATACCCAGATCAACCGCCAGTTGCTTGTATTCTTCAAATTCACCCTTACCGATGATCATCAACTTTGTATCCGGAAGCTTCTTATGTACTTCACTGAAAATCTTAAGCAGATGCCAGAAACCCTTCACTACATCCTCTCTTCCCATGGAAACTATGATCCTGCCGTCTTCCCATGGAATTTCCGCTTCTTCCTGTGCGGCGGATGCCGTGATGTCAGCAATATTAAAAGGATTATGCAGTGTATATGCATGATCACATTTAAATTTTTCTTCTATTTCCCTGCGAATCATTTCCGAGCAGCAGATCAGCTTATCCGAATGTTTTGCAAAAAAGCGGATCTGCTTCGGATTCCCCATGTCCATATAGCTTCTGACCCCAAGCCAGACCTGATTATGTCTGCGTGTCAGCGCATTGATCAGATTCGCTGTGGGACCAAAACTATAGGCAATATCGATCCCCAGACTGTCTTTCAGACGCATAACATGAATGCATCGTCTGATAACCTGCACTATTTTGGCAGGCACTCCCTTTTTACTTCCAAGGCGCAGATCAATCACATTGATCCCTTTGATGTCATAGGCAATATCACTGGAATCAAAAATAACCACATATACTTCATAGAAAGGCTCCAGAAGCCTGGCTGTAGCAACACATACCCTCTCAAAGCCCCCCTGATGGAGCATTGGTACCAACAGCATAATTCTCTTTTTTCGCCGTTTCATCTCCGCTTCCTCCGTTCCTATCTGTTCAGACCCAGATAATATTCCTGAAGCTTCTGCGCCTGCTTCTTTACATCAAAACCGGCCTCCGCAATCTCTTTTGCATAGGATCTTCTCTCATCCATATGCATTGCTTTCTCCACCATAATATCCGCCCAGCGTTCCGGACTCTCATCAATGCTTTCATATCTGACCAGCTCTGTGATTCCCACTTCTCCGGTAACCCGGTCAGACACCAGACAAGGCAGGCCGCTTACCTGTGCCTCCACTACCGTTCCGGGAAGTCCTTCGAATCTGGAAGGGAAACAGAAGAAGTCCATGGCATTATAATACGCCTCCACATTTCCATGGTTACCGGCGAAGATAACATTCTTCTCCACGCCCAGTTCCCGGCACAGCTCTTTCGTCTGTTCCATCAACGCTCCCTCTCCAAGGAGAAGCAGCATTGCTTCCGGTCCGTTCTGCTGTCTGCATTTCTCGCAAAATGCCGCAAAAACACGTATCAGATATTCATGGTTCTTAGAGTAATGAAACCGCCCTACATGTCCTACTACGAATTTATCTTCCAGCTTCAGCTCACCCCGGATACCGTCCCGAAGTTCCCTGTTAAATGCAAATTTATCAGAATCTATTGCATTGGGGAAAAGCATTACTCTTCCCCCGTCATATGCTTTTAGGCCAAATACGGATATAGCTGCCTCTTTTGAACAGGCAAAGCAGTCCTCAGTTTTACCTGCAAGTCCCAGACGCAGAATGCGCGTAGCAAGTCCTTTCAGTCCCTGATCCACTCCGGCACTCCTGGCATGAGCAATCGTCCTTGGTATTCCGTATTTCTTTGCAATCGGAAGATAAATCCCAGCCGTACTTGTCATGTGTCCATGCACTGCCACGAACGCATGATGCTCTTGAAAAAACTTCTTTATTGCCTGTCTGTATGCACCATAATTATATAATTTCATTTTGGGAAGCACATAGATATGTCCTCCCAGTTCTTCTATTTCCCCGTCATAAAACTGAGGTTTCCGCGGCTGTTCATCAGAATGAACAAGAAAATCAAACTGAACCTGACTGCGGTCTATATGTCTGTATAAATCCATAATGCGGCTCTCCGCGCCGCCAAGCGACGTACCGCCCAATACATGTAATACCCGTATCGGTTCCATCATCCACTCCTCCTTGCCACAATTCTTTACCTGTCGCCTCGCAGCAACATAATCTCTCAATAAATCTTATCACGATCTGATCTGTACAATCACATGCTTGGCCTTAGCCATACCAAACTCCCACAGATGATGGAAAATACCTGCCTGCGCCGGCTCAACCTGTAAATAATCCCGATAGGAAATCATATCCCTCCCGGACACAATCCGTTCCAGTCGTTCAAAATCCTTTTCCTCCATGGTGTTCGTATGCAGCACATAAGTCGTGTATCCTTCCTGATTCCACTGTTTCTCCAGATGGTGCGCAATGGGATAAAAGGTCATTCCCTGATACACATAAGGCTTTCTTCCGAATCCGTCTGTCATCCTATGAAAACCAAGTTCATGTAATGCTTTCAAGGTATTACAGTCATAGCTGTGTGCCGGTGCCATGAAGATATCCGTATGTATGCCATGCTGTTCCAGAATTTCTTTCCCGTGGGCAAGGCGTTCATACTGTTTCTCATAGGGATGTCCGGCAAATTCAGAAAAAGAATTAAGGGGAAACATACCGCCCTTCTTCGTATCATAGACATGGCTGCACCCATGCAGAGCAAGGACATATCCTTCTTTCCGGCATTTATGCAGGAAATCCCAGAAGAACTCCTGCGAATGTGATTCTTTATCTTTGATCAGATTAGGGTCCCGATTATCCGGCACCACACCAAGCAGTGGGGTAATATGATGTTCCCTGAGAATCCGATCGGCACGTTCCCATTTCGCCCAATCCATCTCGGGAGCAATATCATCCATTCGTACAGCAATCTTCATATTCATCATTCCTTTTATGCAAGCACGTCGCCCACAACAATCGTCTTAGGGCACTCAAATCTATCTATCAGCAGAGAACCGTCCACGGTACGAACCACAAGCTTTCCGTCAAAGATATCGATTACTTCTCCCGGTGCATAGGCCGAGAAATCAATCATCTCATCAAAGGGATGGGCTTCCCATACAGTTACTTTGTCTTCTCCAATCATGGCAAAAGCGCCGGGGAAAGGAGCCGCCACACCACGGATCAGATTATAGATCTCACGGGTTCTCATATGAAAATCTATCTTACCGTCCGCTGCCGTCCTCTTATTATACCAGGAATCAAAATCCTTAGAATCGGTACGGATCTCAATATGCCCCTGCTGATAGGCCTTAAGCAGCTTGCGGATCAGATTCTTGGAACAGATCATATTCTTATACTGTGCGGTACGAATATCATCATGGGGTGTAATCGAAAACATCTCTGTGGCAAACACATTAGGACTGTCTGCCTTCTCGTCATATTTGAACAGATTCAGATTGAATCTGGTATCTCCTAAAATAATCGACCAGTTCAACGGAGAGCGTCCTCTTCCGAAAGGAAGATATCCGCTGTTTCCATGAAAGCCGAAAACGCCATACTTAAAACAATCCAGTACGGACTTGGGCATCAGCCTCTGCCAGCCCATGGAAATACCGATATCAAATTCATTTTCCTGCATAAATTTCTGTGTCTTCTCATCTGTCAGAAAATAACTGTCAGCTTCATGCACCGGAATTCCATATTTTTCAGTCAGAAAAGAAAGCCCTTTATAACCGGAAACCTGGTTTTTCTTTGTTACCTCCGGACTGATCGTAATGACCAGATCGACCGGGCAGATCTGTTCCTGAATAAAAGTCACTATATTTTCCGAAGTGTCTTTTACACCAAATACAACTACTTTATATTTCATGGTAATCCTCCTATTGCGTGTTGGGCTTTCGCCCTATGGATAGATAAATACAATATGTGCTTTGTGAGCAAGCTCACAGCACATCTGCATTTATCTATCCGCATGGCTTAAGTAATGTTCATACAGGTAGTCCTGCATATTCCGATATTCCTGTACTCTGTTATAGTTATCAAGCACCGCAGGAAGTCTCTCTTCGTATGTTTCCTTTGTGCACTGTGCAAGAATTGTCTCTGCTCGGTCCAAATCCATTCCGGGCAGGAAAATGATGCCATCCGGATTAAAGAACTCTGAAATCTTGCGTGCTCCCAAATAAACAGGAATCGTCTGCGCAGCAAAACAGCTTGTCAGGCGCTCCGAAAAATAATAATCCGAGATATCATTTTCTATTACAATGGAAAAACGAAATGTATCCAGACATTCATCTACATTCTTAACATAAGAACCGCCGTCAAACTTACCAAAAGTCTGTGCCAGTTGTTCCATCTTGCATTTTCTTGCAAGTTCCAGACGAAATTGATGCAACGGACACATTACCTTATCAGAGCAAAGAATAGAAATATCTTTTTCTTTATTCTGATACAGATTCTCCTTTAATTCTGCATTCCAAATGCCTGCCGCGATAGGATAAAATCTGGCATTTTCTATCTCATTTAATATTTGCTCATCATATGTGAAAATATATTTGAAGTCTTTTTCAAGGCCTTTGTGCTTATGAAACACCTCATAATCTTTAGGTACGATTACTCTGGATTCTGTCAGCATACCATATTTTACAGTGGGATGGCCCAGTGTTTTCGTCATAACTTCCGGCCCGTAAAAATGGATATCCAGCCCATAATTATACCGGTCCCAAAAGAAATATTGCCCTTCATGCCCAAAAGGGGCATGCTGAGAGTGCCTATTCCTGATAAAATAGGTCTCAAGCAGCTGCCCCTTAGCATTATAAATCTTCGGCATTGCATTACTAATTTGATATTCCCTGGCTATCTGAATGCGATAGCTGCCCAGTTTCATTTCCATAGATTCATTTTCCTATTTCAGATATTCCTTATACCAGTCGATTGCCAGAGTAATTCCTTTTTCAAAATCATACTCCGGATCATAACCGAGAAGTTCTCTTGCCTTGCTGATATCTGCATTGGAATCTCTCACGTCTCCCTTACGGTTCGGTCCGAAATTCGGTTCCACCTCTTTGCCCAAAGCTTTGCATAAATGATAATAAATATCAATCAGATATAATCTGCCGCCGGCACCAATGTTGAATGCCTGCCCTGCCGCCTCACTTGAAGCCTGGCAGGCACGCAGATTCGCTTCAATAACATTGTCTATATAGGTAAAATCTCTGGACTGTCTGCCATCCCCGTTAATGGTAGGCACTTCATCATGCAGCAGCTGTTTGATAAACTTAGGAATTACTGCCGCATACATACCATCCGGGTCCTGTCTGCGCCCAAACACATTGAAATAACGTAGTCCGTAAGTATCCAGTCCATAGAGTTCTTTATAAAGACGGCCGTACTCCTCATCCACTTTCTTCGTCAGGGCATATGGAGAAATGACCTTTCCCTCCTGTCCTTCCTTCTTTGGCAGGGTAGGTGTGTTGCCATACACAGAAGAACTGGAAGCATAGACGAACTTTTTAACCCCGTTAACTCTGGATGCTTCCATCATATTTAAAGTACCGCGGATATTAATTTCTTCATACAAAAGCGGCATCTCAATACTTCTGGGAACGCTTCCCCAGGCCGCCTGATTGAGTACATAATCTACTCCTTTGGTAGCTTCCAAACAAGTATTCAGATCCCGGATATCTCCTTTAATAAAGGTAAATTTCTCATGGTCGATCAATGGCTCAATATTCTCATATTTACCGGTCGACAGATCATCCAGACATCGAACGGTATACCCCATCTGAATCAAAGCCTCACACAGATTGGAACCAATGAATCCGGCGCCTCCGCCTACCAGAAATACACTGTCTGCATCAAATTTAATATCCTGATAACCCATTTTCTCCATCCTCATTTCTTAAGTATTATTGTATCTCTTTTCTATTCTGCGTCCATTCCCTGAACAGCAGGAACAATGCAATATAGAATATGGAAAAACCATAGATCATATATCTGGAAAGACACATAATCGTAAGAGAAGTCGCACACACGTTAGCTGCAATAAACAGAAGTGCTACTCCCATAGTCCACGCAGCATCACTATGCTTTCTGCGGTATAACTGCCACAGTGCAAGTCCCACAGCTATTATATATAACAGCAGCGCAACCCAGTTAACGAGCGGGTGAACGATTGCTATGCTTCTGACAAATCCATAGATACACAAAAGCATATAATCATACAGCCATTGTCCGAAACATTCCGGCAAAAGTCCCCGGATCATGATACCTGCCATCTCATCGGACATGCTGCTCTGTTCATAATAGTCTATCTGTCCAAGTCCAAAATAATACGCCGACAGATTTGCTTCCAACACCTGGAACTTCAACATATCATGGTATTCTTCCAGATGCTGTACTCTTGCAGTAAAGGAATCACCACCATATTTATAATTGGCTGTTATCTCATCGGCTTCCGCATAAAAACGGTCAAAGAACTGCCGTTCCGGACTTCCTTCTTCAAATACACTTCCATCCTCTTCATCACAGGCATAGATCACATTGGTCAATGTATTGACCTGCCCATACGTATTACCCATGAAATATCCTGTAACGGCATAATTATACACGTGAACAGACAGACTGCGCAACCCAAATACTGCTATTACCGCCACAATCGGCAGGAAAAGCTGTCGATACTTCCTGTTTATCATCATTTGGAACAATACAATAACCATCCACATCAGGATTGTGATCATCATCTGTCCCCTGGTCATGGACAACAGAAATGCAAGTACCAACGCAAGGATCACGTCCCGTTTCTTATGCTCAAAGATCATCCGCATCAGGAAATACAGAAAAAACTGGAATAACGGAATACAAAGTGCTTCACTCATAACCGAATTTTCCAGAAAAATACTCAGGGCAGATACATACTTCGTTATCAGATGAGGCATGAGCTGTAAAGCAATAACCACCAATTCTTCCCAAAGGTGCAGATTAAAATGCTTTGTCAGGTATTCCGATAAAATATAAATACTGATAGCAGCCAGTATGTTCTGCGCTACCGCCACCAGCGTCAAGTAGCCTTCTCCTCCAAAAGCACGGAAAAATGCCAAAAATAACGGGTAAAGCGGTTCCCTGTGAATATGCATGGTAATATACTGGTCGGAATCGTTATACACTCCGACACCATAAGCTGCCAACATTCCCAAAAAGAATATCAGCAGCCCTATAAGAATACAAAAAGATTTCTTTTTGTTTTTAACCAATTCTATAATCTCCAATACAGATAATCCTCTGTCATATATTCTTTTCTATCCAGCAGTCCCTTAATATCCATCAGCACTTTATGCTTATGCTTCGGATTAAAGAAGCTGTTGATATCATCCTTGCTCAGACTTAAGAACTTGTCATGGGCAACGGCGATGATCACTGCATCCACATTCTTCACATCATCCATGGTCTGGAACTCAATTCCATAGAGACGTTTTGCTTCATCTGCATCTGCTGCCGGATCTACCACGATAGGATGAATTCCATACTCTCCCAGCTCTTTATAAATGTCAATTACTTTGGTGTTTCTGGTATCAGGACAGTTCTCCTTGAAAGTAAATCCTAAGATTGCCACTTTGGCACGCTTTACCGGAATATCTGCCTTGATCAGGTCTTTGACCAGGCTCTCTGCCACATATTTGCCCATGTCGTCATTGATACGGCGTCCGGACAGAATAATCTGGGAATGATAACCCAGCTCCTCGGCCTTATAGGTCAGATAATAAGGGTCTACACCAATACAGTGTCCGCCTACCAGACCCGGCATAAATTTCAGGAAATTCCACTTGGTTCCCGCTGCTTCCAATACAGCCTTGGTATCGATTCCCATCTTGTGGAAAATGATGGAAAGCTCATTCATAAAGGCAATATTGATATCTCTCTGGCTGTTCTCAATTACTTTAGCCGCTTCTGCTACTTTAATGGATTCGGCACGATATACACCTGCTTCCACTACTAATTCATAGACCTTAGCGACTGTGTCCAGCGTCTCCGCATCCATACCGGATACAATCTTGGTAATCGTCTCCAGTCTATGTACTTTATCACCCGGATTGATACGCTCCGGGGAATAGCCGATCTTAAAGTCCACCCCACATTTTAAGCCCGATTCTTTCTCAAGGATCGGCACACAGATATCCTCCGTAACACCGGGATATACAGTAGATTCAAACACAACGACAGAGCCTTTCGTCAGATTCTGTCCCAAAATACGGCTTGCTCCTTCTACCGGAGTCAGATCCGGTGTATGATCATCATTAACCGGTGTAGGTACCGCCACAATGTGAAATTTTGCTTCCCTTAATTTGGAAGGGTCCGCAGTAAATGCCACCTTCGTATTTTTGATAACCTCATTGCCTACTTCATTGGTAGGATCAACACCGTTTTTATACAGCTCAATTTTCTTCTCATTCAGGTCAAATCCCACCACGTTAATCTTTCTGGCAAAAGCCACGGCAATCGGCATACCTACGTAACCTAAGCCTACCAGTGATAACTTCTCTTTACCATTTACAAGATCTTCATATAATCCCATTTTTTCCTCCATTCTGAAGCATTTTACTCCAACTTTTATTATGCGTCCAAGAACCGCCTACAGTTCGCTGTTTCCTAAAATGTGATGTACCTCATCCATATATTCTTTCGTTACCAGCTTCCGGTCAAATTCTTTCTCCATCTTCTCTCTGGCATTTCGTCCCATCCGGGCACGTTCTTCCGTAGACAATGACAGGAACTTCTCCATGGCGGCAATCAGTTCTTCCGCCTTACCCGGTGTGAAACCAAAGCCTGTCCTGCCTTCCTCAAAAGCCTCCTTACACCCGCTGATATTGGATGCGATGACAGGCCTTCCGGTAGCTGCTCCCTCAATCAGGGCATTGGACATTCCCTCATGGAAGGATGCCACCACAATGGCACTTGCTGCTGCCAGGTATTCATGTACTTCCGTATGAAATCCTATCTGATGCAGAACTCCCTGTTTTTCTAATGTATCCAAAAGATCCTGGTAATCTTCATCACAGTACCCCATGATATCGAAGAAAACCTGTTCACTGTGCAGCTTTTTGGCTGCTTCGATAAATTCCAGGATTCCCCTTTCCTTCATCACACGCCCCACAAACAGGAAATGGGTTTCCTTCCCGGTTGGATATTCCTCATAATGATGTCTGTCCAAGTTCACTCCGGAGCCCATAACCATCCGGCTTTTCTTCGCTGTGATTCCATAGTTTTGAAAGATATCCCGATTCTCCTGATTCTGGAAAAACACACAGGATGCCTTTTTTAATCCCATCCGGTACATGGTTACGATTACCTTAAGCAGTATCCCGGTCTTATCAAAAGCACCGCCCAACCCGGTAATCGTAGCAATATAAGGAACTTTCCGTCTGCCCGCAGCAAAACCGCCATATATATTAGGCTTAATGGTGTAAGTCACTACCAGATCCGGTTCTAACTCTTTCATCATCTTACTGTAAGTGCGGTATAACTTCAAGTCCTCCAGGGGATTTATCCCTCTGCGGTTAATCGCTGTCCTTATGATCCGGCAGCCCTCTGCCTGTAACTCTTTCTCTTTGGTATCATCCGGCATGCTGATGAACACTTCGTTCTCTGCCGCCAGTGCCTGTACAAATTCATTGCGGAAATCGTACAATCCACCTGATGAATTCGTGAGTATCAATACTCTGCCCATCTTAATACCCATGCCTTTCCCTCAATCTGCAAACCCACATGAATATCCTCTATACATTTCATGCTCAGATTCCTTATGGAACGATTTCTATACCGTTCATATCCCGGATTGCAATCTCATTATACTTCATCATGCAGATATTTTCCGAATATGCACCTATGGTCACTTCATTTTCCTCTCCCGCCAGATTACGGATAACCGCTGCCGGCATATTTACTCCACAGGCATAGGCATGAGGATAACCACCACCGAATCTGGGATTAACCTCTGAGAGATAATACGTTCCATTTATCTCAAAAATATCTATATCTATCATACCACGAAATCCGCATTCTTCCACGAATTTCTGTATCATGGCAAATAATGCCTCGTCCTTATATGACACCGATTTATCGGTTTCACCGGCACGCATTTTAATTTTCTTCTTCACAAAAATATCGGTACACTTACCGGATATCATATCAATATAGACATCCGCGCCGTATTCCTGTCCATCCATATATTCCTGAATCATCAGATCATCATACAGATCAAACAGTACTTCTATTTCTTTCCTGCTGCTGACTTTATTAATATGGATACTGGCGCTGCCTCTTACCGGCTTCACAAAAACCGGATAGGAAATCTCTCCCCGTTCCTCTGCCCGATAGAAGTCTTCCTTATCCATATAGCATTTGCCCGTAGGAATCTGCATCTTCCGCAGCATCTCGAACATTCTGTATTTATCAAAACAAGTTTCTACCAGTTCATAATCTGATATGATCGGTACGGTTCCCACCGCCAGAAACTTCTCTTTTTCTTTTGCTAACATACTTAATTCCGGATCAATCAGGGAAAAAACACCGGTAATTTTTTCCTTTCTGCAGATATCCAGGATCACATCCAGATACCCCGGCGCGGTAATTCTCGGTACCAGGTAAAATGCATCTGCATCATATACTGCCGGCGCCAGATTTGAGCAGTCGGTGGCAATAATTCTTCCCCTGTCACCCAGTTCTCTTTTAAAATACTGTACTACCTTGTCGCGGGTTCCCGCGCTCAAAATCAGAATATTCAAAGCGCTGCCTCCTGTTTCTCCAAGCTTCCGGTTTCCTCCAACCGTTTCTTACGGATTTCAGCAAAATTGCCCTCCACCGCATTGGTATCCTCTGCCACTTCCTCAGAATGGCCAAGTACCGTTTTCACTGTCATCCACAGCACCTTCAGATCCATTGCGAAAGTAAGGTTCTCTACATATTCTACGTCTTTTTCCATTCTTCTATCCCAGTCAATGAAATTCCTGCCGCTGACCTGAGCCAGACCGGTAAGACCGGGGCGTACACTGTGACGCAACTTCTCCCGTTCGCTGTAATAAGGAAGATAGGATACTAACAGTGGTCTGGGACCAATGATGCTCATATCGCCTTTCAATATATTGAATAATTCCGGCAATTCATCCAGACTGGTTGCCCGCAGAAATTTACCGAATTTGGTAAGTCTCACGGAATCCGGCAGAAGTTCACCGTTTGCATCTCTTTCATCCGTCATGGTACGGAATTTACAGAGGGTAAATATCTTCTCATTTCTGCCCGGTCTTTCCTGATGAAAGAAAACAGGACTTCCCAGTTTGGTACGTACCAGAATACACAGCACCAGTAATACAGGACTTAGTATGATAATCGCGCAAAGCGATAACAGAAAATCCAGGCAGCGCTTGATACAGCTTTTATACATATTCCTATCTATCCCTTTCTACCGTCCAAAGCACTTTCTTACCGTGCGGATAATCAGTTCCATATCCTGCGGTGTGTTCTTGATATCACTTGGAAGACACAAGCCTCTCTCGAAAATGTCCTTTCCGATGCTGCCGCCGTCCTCATTATGCGCGATAAAATCATATTGTTCAAAAACAGGCTGAAGATGCATGGGTTTCCAGATCGGTCTGCTCTCCGCATTTTCCTCTGCCAGCGCATCCATGACCATGTCCGGCGTTACGGAACAGTCTTTAGC
>JALETS010000244.1 GCA_022781395.1 Lachnospiraceae bacterium
AGGCAGATCTACTTGCAGCAGATGTTGATATTACGGATAAACTGATTCTTCCGGAAGCATGTGAGAATTCCAATCCAAGCTGGTTTGGCTTTTTGATTACCTGTAAGAATGGGACGGATCGTAATCAGGTGGTGCGTTACCTGGAGGATCACGGCGTTCAGACCAGAATGTTGTTTGCAGGTAACCTGACGAAGCATCCATGTTTTGATGAGATGCGGGAATCCGGAGAAGGATATCGCATTGTGGGAGAACTTAAGAATACGGATCATATTATGTCAGATACTTTCTGGATAGGCGTATATCCCGGCATGACAGATGAAATGATTGATTATATGGCGAAGACTCTCGTGGAGGCAGTCACGATACAGGGATAACAGAATGTAGGTCTGATACAGATAATGGGCATACGAGAAAAGGATGTCGTGAATGGAACACAATATTTTTGATTTTGGCTTAGAGTTTTATAAAGGGAAAAAGGTGCTGATTACGGGACATACAGGTTTCAAAGGGACTTGGATGTGTGCTTTGCTGGTACAGGCGGGCTCTCAGGTGGTTGGATATGCATTGGAACCTCCTACAAATCCGAGTATATTTGTCTTATCCGGAATGGCACAGAGAATCCATTCAGTGATTGGAGATATCAGGGATTTAGAGCATTTAAAGAGCGTCTTTATGGAAGAACAGCCGGAAATTGTTATTCATATGGCAGCACAGCCGATTGTACGGGAATCCTATAAAAATCCTGTTTACACCTATGAAGTGAATGTGATGGGAACTGTCAATGTGTTAGAGTGTGTGAGATTATGTAAAAGTGTAAAATCTTTTGTGAACGTGACGACAGATAAAGTATATCTGAATAAGGAATGGGAATGGGGATACCGTGAAAATGAAGAACTGAATGGATACGATCCTTATTCTAATTCCAAGTCCTGCTCGGAACTTGTGACCAGCAGCTATAAAAACTCATTTTTCCTGAGCACAGAGGATGTGGCTATTTCTACAGTAAGAGCGGGAAATGTAATCGGGGGTGGCGATTTCGCGGTGGATCGTATCATACCGGACTGTATTCGTGCTGCTATGCAGGGACAGGAGATTGTTGTCCGTAATCCCTATTCAATACGTCCTTATCAGCATGTGTTGGAGCCGGTGACGGTATATTTGATGATAGCAGGAAAACAATATGAAGATATCAGGTATGCGGGCAGTTATAATGTGGGGCCGGATGATGCTGACTGTTATACAACAGGAGAATTAGTTACATTATTTTGTGAGAAATGGAATCAGGCCACAGGAGATCGGATGGTTTGGAAAAACATGTCTGACGGTGGACCGCATGAGGCAAAATTTCTGAAGCTTGATTGCTCTAAGTTGAAGATGACTTTTGGCTGGAGACCCATATGGAATGTGGAACAAACCATGGAGAAGATCGTAGAATGGACAAAGGCGTATCGAAGTCAGGAAGATGTATATATGGTTATGTGCCATCAGATAGAAGAATTTGTCGGGAAGTAAATAATAGTACAAATGACCCCGCTAAGAATTGTTTTGTGTACCGCATTTAAGAAAGTAGAGAGGATTACGATTGAAAAAAGAACTGGAAGCAATGGAAGTACCAAATGCTTTAATCCTGCCTGACCAAAATGGTCTTGGTGGCGTGGTTGATGATCAGGGAGAATTTGTTTGGAAGTCGGCTTTTAGGCATGATGATCTGACTCTTTGGGGCGGAAAATATGCTGTTTTGGATGATGAAATTGAAGAAATACCTGAGGCGGTAATATATATTGGGCAGATGCAGAAACATTGGGGTAATTTCCTGTTTGATTGTATGGCCAGAATCTGGTACGTGTTAAAAGAAAAGAAAGAATATCGACTTGCCTATTGTGGTGTTCGATTAGAAGAGAATGCATTGAGTGATCCTTCTACGGGATACTGTGACTTTATCAAGTTATTGGGTATTAATCCGGAAAGATTGATAGATGTAAGGAAACCAACTAAGTTTCAGAAGGTGATTATTCCTGAATTATCATTATTTCCGGGTACTTTTTATACAGACGAGTTCATAACTGTATATGATCGTGCAATTGAAACAGTAAATAAGTCGGTACATATAAATTATTATGAAAAGATATATTTAACCAGACGACAGATGGATGCCTGCAAGGAACTTGGAGAGAAAGAAATAGAGCAGATTTTCAGACAGAATGGGTTTCAAATAATTGCGCCGGAAAAACTTCCTATAGCAGAGCAGATTTTCTTATTTAACCATTGTCAGACCATGGCATCTGTTGAAGGTACTACATCACATAATATTTTGTTTGCGAAACCCGGAACAGAGCAGATTATTTTGAGAAAACAAAATTATATAAATACAAGGCAGACTTTTTTTAACAGAGTCAGAAATGTAAGCCCACATTACGTTGATGTTTTTTATGAACCTTTTCGTGGATTTCCGTTAAGCCATGATGCCGGACCATTTTGGATAGGTGTCACTGCATCTATGAAGAAGTGGATGGATGAGCAGGGCTACCAGCTTTCCGGGAAGGAAAAAATTAATGTGATAAAGGCAAAAATGCAGAATGCGATTATATATACTTTAAAATGCCCGTATTATAAGTATTGGCTGAAATATTAGGGGATTAATTTACAATGCGAAAGAAGATAACGAAAATCATTCTTTTGATGATTTGTATATTTGTAATTATATTATACGGTTATATGCAGAAAAAAATGTCTGCTGAGATCTTGTTCTCTCATGACTCCGGTTTCTATTCTGATGAATTTATGCTCACAATAACAGGGAATAAAGCGTATACACTGCGTTATACCCTGGATGGCAGTATGCCGGATGAGACTTCCCCGATTTATGAAGGACCGATATTGATGGAGGATGCCAGTCTGCATGATAATGTTTATTCTGTCAGAACGGATACCTCACCCGGTTTTGCATATGATGTATATACGGTACCGGATTATCCGGTAGATAAGTGTAATATCATTCGGGCAGCCCAGTTTGATTCGGAAGGAATGTGTGTCAGCGAAGCTTCCGCGGTTTATTTTGTGGGTTTTGATCGGAAATCTGTTTACGAAGATATGCCAATTATCTCAATCATTACCGATCCCGATAATCTGTTTGATTATGAGAAGGGGATTTATGTCACGGGTGCGTTATACGACAGTAGTGATAAAGGTGATGCGTGGTGGCGCACCCAGGCTAACTATCGTGAGCGTGGCATCGAATGGGAACGAGAGGCTGTTATAGATGTATTTGATAGGGATAGAAGTCTGATTGAATCCTGTAATGCGGGAATCAGAATTCATGGAAAAGCGTCCAGATCCCTTGCACAAAAGAGTTTGAATATTTATGCCCGCAGCTGTTATTCAGGGAGCGATGTATTTGAGACGGACTTTTTCCATACCGGAAAAGGACCACATAAAATGATTCTCGCAGCTCAGGGAAATGATGAGGAGGTTAAAATTAGAAACTATATAGTGCAGAAACTGGCCGTGGAGGCGGAGCTTGATTGCGCAACGACAGAAATGATTCCATATGTCCTTTTCCTTGATGGTGAATACTGGGGCGTGTATTATCTGACGGAA